>CAYYTZ010000025.1:3811-12839 GCA_964474735.1 uncultured Gammaproteobacteria bacterium
CCACCGCCGAGACGATTGCGCCGACGGCCATCTCTAAATAAACACTGGCAGCTAAATGCAGATCAATCACGTCGAGGCTCTCTTTGCCAATAACTGCAATTAATAACGGAATCGTCATGATAAATGAAAAACGAGCCGCCTCGGCGCGATTTAAACCAAGGAACATACCAGCCGACATGGTAATGCCAGAGCGCGACGTACCAGGAATTAGAGATATCACTTGGGCGCAACCAACTAATAAAGCTTGACTGTAACTCATGGTTTCTAAAGTTAAGTGTGGTTTATAGTAACGTTCAACAATAAAAAACACTCCAGATACTACTGCCAACATAGCTACCACCACCCAAGCCGAACGTAAATAATAATCAATTAAATCACCGAATAATAAACCAACCAGCCCAGCCGGAATACAACTAATGGCTATCGCTATTAAAAATTTTCTTCCACGCTTAAAATAGTGTATAATATCTTTAACGAAATACAGCAGAATAGCAACCAGGGTACCGGCATGCAAGGCCACATCAAAGGCCAAATCCGAACCAACGTTAAACTGCAAAGCTTCATGTAATAACACCAAATGACCGGAGGACGAAATTGGTAAAAATTCCGTAATCCCTTGAACAATACCTAATACACTAGCAAAAAAATAATTCATGATTCGTAACTTATTAGTAATGTATGAGCCGCTGGTTGTTCCATTGACCGCGCTGATTATAACACAATTAATTAAAATGGTAATTGACCGAATTCATGGCCAAGTCACATCGTTGGCTGACTACGGTGGAATGCCATCGTCACATTCGGCTTTATTTATTTCGTTGGTGATAGTGGCTTGGCAGCAGGCCGGTCCAGGGTCAGTGGTATTTGCCATTAGCGTTATCCTCTACTTAACTGTAATACGCGATGCCATGGGCATTAGACAACAACTGGGGAGTCATGGTGCGATGTTAAAAAGCATGATTGAAGAACATCAGAAAGATCACGCTCATACTATTCCGCATGAAAAAATTATTACCCGCTTAGGTCACACTCCTCTACAGGTTTTAGTTGGTACGTTATGTGGGATAGCTATTTCACTGATTACGATGTTTATAATTGAGTGTATTCAATTTTTTACGTCGTCGTTTGGTAACTGGACATACTAACTAATAGCGTTTGCTATAGGGTTTCGGCAAAATGCGACCAAGCGCGATTATTGCCCCTTCGCGCCGCACCACAGTTTGCAGTGGAAGAGTTTTTGTGTAGATATGACTGGAATCAGCCTCTAGCACCATGGCTTCACCGGCAGCATTGTAAACATATAATCCCACGTGACCCGATTGAAAAAATAAGATATCAAACTCGTTCATCCAGACGTCCGGTTCTAGTAGATGACCAGTATGTCCCAGCCAAACTTTCCAATTGCTTGGCAAATCCGAAAATTGATTATCAACGGGTTGGCCAATATAGCCGGCTGGTCGAAACTCGTAATCATTCGCCATTTCGGTGCCAAAAAATATTCCCACGTTGGCGTACATACGCTGAATCAAGACGGCATCAGTTACTAAACCAACGCGCAGTGGAACTTCAATGAATCCTCCATTGGAGTAATCATAGATTGAGCCGTCCGCCGCAAAAGTTTCTTTATAAAACTCTAAGCTGTTATCTTCTTCATCGTTATCGATATCTGTGTCAATCATGTTAACAAATTGATCGCCATCACTATCGCGATCTTGAAAAGTGACGATACCGTCTTGATCTTGGTCGCTATAATAATAAACGCCGTTTGGTTTATAGACATGATTATTGAGCCAAAATAATAATCCAATGGCAATTAATGCCGCCACGCTGGCACCATAAATATAGCGACGCCGTTGCCGTATTACAGTACCAAGCACCACTAAACAGATGATAAATTCGGTACCATAATTGATAACAAAGCTATAGTGCCCAAACCATGAATCCGCCACGTCGGGTAAAGACACTAAACCAAAAACCGCTGAGGTAAGTGGCGCCAAGGCCGCCGCTTCTCCGGTATACATATCTGCCAAAATATGAACCACTCCGCCCAAACCAAATATAACCGTTAACCAGGCCCACCATGGTCGACGCGCTAAAAGCAAAAGCAGACCAACCGCTACAATACAGAAGTAAATAATAAAACTATGAGTCAATAATTGCCGATGCGCCACGGTGGCATCAATGAAATAAAAATAAAACAAATCAAGGTCCGGAATCATGGCACCAATTGTACCAGTCACCAGCAACATTAATTGTTGGCGCGACGAAAAATTATATTTTCCCCACCACCGCTTGGCTGCCCGCGTGATTAAATATCCAATTGGGCCATGGGCAATAATCATAAAGCAGCAGTTTACAACGAAAATCGTCAATTGACAAGCGACGGAAAAATCAGTAGTCTTCGCCTCATATGCGTCTAGTGATAAAACTTGGATCAAATGTCCTAACCAACGGCACAAAGCAAATCGATCAAACCTGGATTGATAATGTAGCGGTGCGTTTAGCCTTACTAAAAAAACAGCACCATGAATTGGTTATTGTTTGCTCTGGTGCAGCCACCGCCGGTAAACAGCACGTCCAACTGACGCCCGAAGAAAAAACCAAATACACTACTATGGCGCGCCGGCAATTATATGCGGCAGTTGGTCAACCTTATGTTATGCATGCTTTAGTGGAAGCGTTTACTAAAGCCAATGTGGTAATTGGTCAGGCACTTTTAACCCGCAACACTTTTTCGGAATTGAATCGATATTATAATACTACGGCCGTGTTACATCACATGTTAGAAGAAGGTATCGTGCCAATTATTAATGGCAATGATGTTATAACTACGCTGGAACTTTCGGCCGGCGGCAATGATGGTTTGGCGGCGATAGTGGCCATCGCCCTTGATGCTGACCGTTTAGTTTTGCTGACAAATACTGATGGCGTCTACGATAAAAATCCGTTTACCGATAAAACGGCTAAACGTTTTTCCACGGTTAAGAATCCGGATGTTTTACTGCGCTTGATTAACAGCTCCACCAGCGAAATTGGTATTGGTGGAATGTACGCCAAAGTTGAAGCCGCTCGTTTGGCTTGGTATGCCGGCATTCCAACTAACATTGCCAATGGCATGAATATTCAGACTTACCCGTTATTGGGCGATGAAACAGCACCGGGAACAGTATTTACTCCACCAGCTGTTCCGAGCCGATCGGAACAGGCCAAAATTCGCTGGTTTTTATCGGCTCGAAATAATTTTGGTTCGGTGGTGATTGATGCCGGGGCCGAAGCTGCTTTAAAAGACCGCAAGAGTTTACTGTTTGTAGGAGTTAAATCGATTATTGGTGATTTTAAAGCAGGAGATATAATTAGTATAGAAAATCAAGCTGGACAAATTGTGGCTTGTGGTTTAGTGAGCTATGACGCTAAACAACTACGCAGTTTGAAACCAAATACCGACCGCTTGGAAAAACCCTTAGTGCACGCTGATAAACTAAAATTACTTTATGTCTAAACTGCTAGTGGTGGGCGGAGGTACCATGGGTAAAATTTGTGCGCAAGCCGCTGCTACTGTATTAGGGGCTCAGTCAGTGACTGTGTTAGAGCGCACTGTCGCCCATGCTGAACAATTACAAAAGGAATTGGACGTTACTTGTATAACCAGTTTGATCAACCCGCCGAGCGAACGGAACGTCATTAATTATGCCACAATTGTTTTGGCCGTAAAACCGCAGGATGCCACAACAGCGCTGACGCAAATTCAATCCCTCACAAAAACCGCTTTGATTATATCCATCATGGCTGGGGTGACGCTACCCCGTTTAGCTGAACTGACAGGCAGTTCACGGATTGTGCGTTGTATGCCTAATACACCCGCTACCATTGGCTGTGGTATGACAGTTTGGACTACGACAAAAAATGTTACGGTTGATGACCAAAAATTTGTGACTCAATGGCTGGCCCAGTTTGGCGCTGACCTCTGGGTAGAATCTGATGATTGGATAGATAAAGCTACCGCCGTAAGTGGTTCCGGGCCCGCTTATGTATTTGCGTTTGCCACTGATTTAATAAAAAGTGCGCAGGCCTTGGGGTTTACAACGGAACAAGCAACTCGTTTAGTTCAACAAACTTTAGCTGGTGCAATTCAACTGTGGCAAAAAACTGGTACCGCTCCAGAAACGCTCCGTGATAAAGTTACCTCAAAAGGTGGCACGACTGCTGCGGCCCTGAAAATATTGAAAACCACACGAATGAGTTCTTTATGGGAACAAGCCGTGGCGGCTGCCTATGCTCGCGCTAAAGATTTACAAAACCATGTCTAAAACAACCGCCCAACAATTACAACGTACTCAGGTAACTGCTTTACAGCTAGGTGCCCTGTCACCGGCGCAAAAAAATCGCGTCCTGTTGGCTGTAGGAAAAGCGCTCTGGAAAAAACGTTCAATCATATTAGCCGCAAATCAACTCGACTTGGCAGCTGTGCCAAAAGATTACCCAATGCACGACCGTTTGAGTTTGAATTCCGACCGGATTGCTGCGATGGTAAAAAGCCTACAGGCTGTAGCCAAATTGCCTGACCCGGTTGGAGAAATACTCGAAACTCAGCGCCGTCCGTCTGGCATAACTGTGCAACGCCGCCGTGTGCCATTTGGTGTGATTGGTGTTATTTTTGAGGCGCGCCCAAATGTGGCAATGGAGGTGTGGAGCTTAACTTTTAAAACCGGAAATGCCGTAGTGTTAAAAGGTGGACGCGATGCCGAACATACGGTGGCAGCGTTGGTTAAATTAATTCATAATGTTTTGCGCTCTTATCAGCTTTCGACTGACTGTATCGCTGTGCTTAATCCACGTGACGCTGCAGCCATAACAACTTTACTAACCGCGCGTGGTTTAGTTGATGTTATTATTCCGCGCGGCGGACAACGTTTGATTGAATATGTCCGGACTACTGCCACTATTCCGGTGATAGAAACCGGGGCTGGAGTTTGTCATACCTATGTGGAAAAAACGGCCGATTTAAAAAAAGCGGTAAATATTGTGGTTAACGCTAAAACTCGCCGCTGCACAGTTTGCAATGCTCTAGACTGCTTAGTAGTTGATCAAGCTATCATTCGCAAATTTTTACCACTATTGGCTAAGGCCTTGGCACCACGCTTGGTTGAATTACGCGCTGATGCCGCCAGTTACAAAGTGTTGCAACAATATTATCCTAAACCGTTACTACGCCAAGCCTGTGCCGCCGATTATCACACGGAATTTTTAGCCATGCGCTTAGCTATCAAAACTGTCCCAAATGCAAAAACGGCTTTTCTATTTATTCAAGCCACCACTTCGCAACACTCAGAAGCAATTGTAACGCGCAATCAACAACTTGCCCAGCAATTCTGCGACACAATTGATGCGGCGGCGGTTTATGTAAATACCTCAACCGCTTTTACTGATGGTTTTGAATTTGGTTTAGGCGCAGAAATTGGCATTGCCACCCAAAAATTACATGCCCGTGGACCCATGGGTTTGACCGCCTTAACCACCTATAAGTGGATCATCACCAGTCAAGGTGCCGTGCGGCGTTCATAAACTTAGCGCAACGCCAAATACCAAAATGTGGCAACTGAACTAACGATCCGCGGCATAACGTCATTGAGCATTTTTTGTTGAACAGTGTCAGTCCAACCTTGTTTGATGTACTCATAATAAATATTCAGTCCGCGAATATAACGAACTGAATTGCGCATATGATCAACCGCGGTGGGAATGTAATTAGGCTCGGTTTTTGCCGCTGCTATAATATCCACTTGCAACGGTAAAGGAGTAAAACCACTTTGCGGTAAATGCCAAAGTGCCTTCATTTCAAATAAAGTATGTCGATCCACCGCGTAACGTTCGACATGTTTTTCATACCAATCGTCGCGAATATTCCAAAACCAGTACCAGCGCTTACGCCGAATATCAACCAAATGACCATGTTGATGTGGCGGCGTGCATAAATCTGTCACCAGATGCGAAACATAAGCCATCCGCCGAGCTGTGCGCAGATATTTTCTTAATGAGTGGGCATGACCAAGTGCCTGCAATTGATATTCAAATTCTTCCAAACCACTGCCCTGCTCCGTTATTGGGTTATAGGTTGATCGCGATGGCAGTTGCCGATTATTCAACCATAAACCATCCACCCCGTTCATACCTTCAAAATAATTTATTGTTTGCAAATGCGGCAAATGCAAATTAGGTGCAGCGTCTTTTAGTGATTGGTAAGCTAAACGATTAACGCTGCAGTGCGTAGCCAAAAGTGACTTAGGGAAAATCGAGTTCAATAATTTAGCCGGAAACATGTTGGCAGTGTTTACTTACCGACTAAAACTTGTACTGTGCTATCCGTTGCGTTAATCACTCGAACTAAATAATTGTCTGCAGTGGTTTGGCTCTCACCCACACCAGTATATTGTAATATGGTTGGCGTAGAAATTTCTGGCGTGATGATTGAAATTGCTGTTTCGATAGCAGTATTATTGATTTTTTTATGCGCAGTTAATTCTAGAGTAATATTAAAACGATCCACAGTTACGGGAACTGCCTGATGCAACACTACCAGCTCAGAAGTTATATCGGCATTTGGTTCGACTGGTGGAGCTGTGACATCTGGTTGCGCTAAATTTTCTGCATATTCAAATTGGAGAACCAAAAAAAGGCTGCTCACTACCACAATTGTTGTTAAAATCATGATACTTCCGTACAAAATTTTTGTGTCTCGTCGCATAGTCAAAAGTCTAACACATTTTATTGTTCTGCAACAGTTGTACCGCCGCTAAAATTTTCGCCATAGCCGTACCAATTGGCTATTTTTTGAAATCGTTTAGTTGCCGCCGCCAGCTGCCAAATTTGCAATTGTCCGGGTTGGTTCGTTTCTGCTATCACAAGTTCGCGCGGATAAGTTTGCGAACCAGTTAACCAGGTTAGTCCAATTGGACCGTTACTCCCCAGAGTTGTGGAAATTTTTTGCAGACGTGAAAATCCGGCCTGATTGTTTGGACGATACGCAAAAACTTTATTGGCTGGGGTTGAAAACACTAAACGATCAAGTTTTCCGGCAATAACTGGCGCAACCAAGACTTGACTTATGGTGGCCTGGGCTAAACGCAATGAACGCGTCCGTTGAAAATTTAGGCCGGTGTTGTTTGGTTGTAATACATCCACGCGGCTGACTCCATGTTTATTTTGATACGCTATCACCCAAGCTTGAGTATTTTTGGTATCTAGTTGCCCGCTGTCTACGGTAGAAATAGTGCTGTCATGTGGTAAGCTGTAGCGCCCGGTCACTACCAGTCGATTTGTTTGCACCGCCATAACAATAAAACGATCATGGGTTGCATCAAAAAATGCCAATTCTGCCCTGCCATCGTGATTAGGATCTTTAGCCGTTAATAATTCTAACCGGTCTGAACGATATGGTTTGGGCACCAACCAATGCTCTAAAGTAAAATCCTGGGCATCACCATCATAAAAAAAACTACGCACATTACGTTGTTTGGCATGATAGTACAGAATATTGCTGTACCCATTTCCATCGATATCGGCGCTGATCGGCTGACTTGGAATTTCAGCGGTAGCCAAAATCGTACCGTCTTGGGCCGAGAGTTCAACAATTTGCTCCGTAGTAGATTGACCGGTAATAATAATTTCCGGCGTGGCGGTTCCGGTTATATTTGTTTGCCATAATGCGTACGGCTGCTGAACCGCGCTATTGCCCCGAAAGGCATACCATTGCCCTTGGACGGCACCTGACTTATCAAAAAACCGAATCTGCGGATCACCAATTAAACTTGGCACGGTAATTACCTGATTCGCTACTACCGGCAAACGCGCCACTTGGATAGCCTGCGCACTAAGGTCTGAACTAGAAACAGTAAAATTAATTTGACCATTGGCATCGGCTACTACGCGGGTGTGTAAAACCGCATCAACAAAAACATCAACGACTTGGATTGGCTCCAAGTTAGCCATAGTATAATTTATCACTTCATCGCTTGCCGTGGCAGTTTGATCCCAAGTTAAACCGGTGCCGGTTTCGGTTAAATTTGCAATAACTATATTTGCGCTGGTTGGTTGCGCAGTCAAGTCTGTGGCCGTAGTTGTGTTAATAGGCTCAGTTTCATAACTGACGTTGCCACTAGGTGTAACGGTTTGCGTTGTCCCGCTATGCAATTCTGTAGACGGCGCAATGATAATTGTGCTTGTACTATTAGCACTAATTGGAATAGCCACATATACAACCGTATAATCATCATAGGCATGCCAATCATAATCAGAATAATACGTGCCTAGGTCATCACTAATTGTAAAATTTGTGGCAGTAGTAGCTAACCGAAAACGCAACCGCACATACGGCATAGCGTAATCAGAATTATTTTCGATAATCGCCGTAGCCGCAGTTTTCGTCCCACGATTGTTTTCGTAATCAATGGCCAAACCAAAATTAGTTTCATAAATTGGTTCATTAGTTACGCCGTCTGGAGAAACATGCATCAAAGTATAATGATAATCCCCGTCCGGTTGCGCAATCGTACCGCCAGCTCCACCAGTTACTAACTGATAAAATCCATTATCAATAGTGGAAACATCGGCTGATGTTAATTGGCGATAATCATAACCTTGTGAATGTCCGGCAATCACCAAATCTGGTGCATAGCGATCCAACAGATCGGCCAACTCGTCACGATTAGTGGTATCAACATAACAACAAGTTGCTTGCCCCCAACTTGGTACCACCAACGGATGGTGTAAATATACAATCGTGTGAGTTTGCGTGGTTTGTAACTCAGTTTCCAACCAGGTTAATTGCTCAGCCGAAACTTCACCACGACTCTCTGAACCGGCAGTTGATAAAGCAATGAAATGTGTATCGCCAACTTCATAGCTGTAATCAACCTCGCCAAATAAAGCTTGATAAATTGATAAAGCATCACCATAATCATGATTGCCCGGCACCGGATACATGGGAGTTGACACATCGATTAGTGAATTCTGAACCGCCGCAAACATATCA
>CAYYTZ010000026.1:0-12552 GCA_964474735.1 uncultured Gammaproteobacteria bacterium
TCATCTGGTCCGTTTTGATAAAGCAGACTTAATATTACTGTATTAATACAAACCGATTTACCGGAACCGGTTGAACCAGCAATTAACATGTGCGGCATACTACCCAGATCGGCTGTAAACGATTTTCCAGAAACATCCCGCCCCATAGTTAAAGTCAAGCGTGATTTCCGCTGTTTGAATTCGTCCGACTCCAACAATTCGCGCAAGCCAACCTGAGCTGCCTTAATATTTGGCACTTCAACACCAACTAATGATTTGCCCGGAATAGGCGCCTCAATTCGAATGGGGTGCGCCGCTAAAGCTAATGCTATGTCATTTTGCAATGATACAATCTGCGACACCTTTACCCCAGAAGCTGGCCTAAAACTGTATTGAGTTACTGTTGGACCAACGCTGACCGGGCCAAGTTCAACCTCAATCCCAAAATTCTTTAAGGTATGAACAATAATATCTTTATTGCGGTCAATATCACCGCTGGTCGGTTTACCTTTGTTTCCTGAAAGCAGCTCTAAAGGTAAATCGATTTGCCGATGATGTTTTGGCACACGCATTAAAGACATTTGACGCAGTCTCTTTTTAGTTGTGCTGGTTGCATCGCTATTTTCTCCATTACTTTCGCCATTGCCAATGCGCCTACTGGAAAATGCAGCTGACTCATTGATTTCCACATCTTCGGCATCGTCTTCGTCTCCCACTACTTCTTCATTCCAATCATCTGGTTGACTGCTTTCTTCCTGCACACTTGCCAAAGCTTGTTCTTTGGCAATCGCAATGCGATATTTTGCACTGGCAAACAACGCAATCACAAACCGTAAAGTTTTGCCCAAAATAGTGCGGGCCGGAATATACTGCACTAGATGCTGCAAAGTAGTGTTAAAGATAATCAGAATAGAAATAACCAATAAAGCTAATAACACCACTATGGCAACGCCCACGCTGGCAAACTGCCGAAACAAGAAGGTCACACCTACACCAATATATCCACCGGCTTGAGTGCGGATAACATCCAGCAACCCAAATACGCTAATGGCCATAAGCCCCAGACCCACACTGTAAATAGGTCTAAACTCATAGTCACTGGGGTAAAGCAGCAAATACACCACAATAAAAAGGAATAGCGGAATAGCAAATCTACCAATACCAACTAAACTGGTTAGTATCACGTTCACTATATGGCCAAAATCTCCAGCCCAATTGAATAGGCTGAAAATTGTAATTAAAGCCAAAGCAAATACCACAATACTGATAATGCCCTTTTGTGTGCCTGAATCGATTTGGAAATTTTCCCGAATTTCGGTTTTTTTGGATTTTTTCGCCATGTTTTCGTTATTACGTCGGACCACTATACCATATTTTCAAGGTACTGTCTAAACAAAAAACGCCCTTTGTTTGGCGCTTTCATTCAAGCTATCAAAAAAAATAGTCTTTGTCAATTTGCCATGGTTAATTGGTGGTTGGTGAATAGGCTAACGCCGCGGCAAAACCAGTTAAGCCAGACTTTTTAGCCAATCGATCGAGACCATTGATATTGCGTAATAACAAAGAAATTTTTAACGGAATTGGTATGCCTTTTCCCCTTAATGATAATAAAGCTTTATTTACTCTAGCGCGCTCACCTTGTTGTAAGCCTGTTCCTAAAGCCATCAATTCTGGAAAAATATCAGGTAAAGTTACTTTACTTCCAGCTGGAACTAGACTTTCTATATATGTTGTAATGGCTGGAATATTTAGTTCGCCTGTTACAACAGATTTTGCCACCGTTTGTTCCAATTCACTTAATTCGATAAAAAAAGTTCTATCTAATATGGCAATTCGCTGATCTGATGTCACTCGATAATTACCAATATGTACGTCACCATGAATACGACCTTGTTTGATTTGTTCAACATAATTTTGAACAATCAAACTAGTAACTTGTTTCATATCATGACCCTCAGCCATTAATGCATCCCACTCGGTTAAATTTTTACCCTCAATTTTTTCTTCAATTTGAAAATATGAATTAAGTGGCGGTTCAGATTTTGGTACGTACATTCCATAGGCAAAACCTTGCTCTCTACCATAACCATCTTGTGCTGCTTTAAAACTAGCATCTTTTTCTAGAAATCCTGTAAAATCAAGCTCTTCGCAAACCCATTGATAAACCATTTCTACGCCTTGAGTAAGTTTGGTGTGGGTAGCAGCATCAATGGCACCATTTTTTTTCATGGCATCAATGGTCTCAGTAAATAATTTTCTGGTAGCGTCCAAATGAAATTTAATATTTGGATTACGCACCCGAATAACTCTATCTGGCACACCCGACTGGCTTTCTGAAGTTTCAATTTCGTATACCGTCATCAACGAACCTCCGCCTAAACGCTTACCAAACGATCTAATACCATTCCACATTGTGCCACGCTCTTGTGACCATTCTCGATCTACCACAGAAATTGAAGCTAATTTGGATTGTCCGCGCATACCATCATATACTGTATTAAAAGCGTCTTGATGTATTGGTGCTACCTCGACAAATTCTGGCATTAATTGTAAAAATCGTACCGCCATAGCGCCTAGCCGCGGAGCAACTTCTAAAATTAATTCCAAAGGGGCATATTGTTGATTATGTAATTCTCTTCTTTGTTCATGGCTTCCTAACCATAAACGACCAGCTTGACTAGACCTAGTGTTATATCTATCTTCAAATAACCAGGGAGTTTCTTCTGCTCCGGGTGGCATTTTAGCTAATGATCTTTGTTCAAAATAAATTAAATCTTTAGCAGGAACCGATCCTCTCACTGAATCACAACTACTCCATTCGGTAGAAGTGGTTGGTGGAATAGCTAAATTACGCGCTACCGTTTGAGCAATACCCAAAAATAATGTTTTCCAATCGGTAGTTTCGGCTAAAGCCGCTGTTACTTGTCTAAGGGTTTGTTCTAAATCCTTGCTGCCAGAACCAGTTTGCAGAGTTTCATCTAACAGTACAGTAAATAATTCCCGACGATGTTCGGCTTTTGCCATAACACCACTATCGAGTAATAATTTTTTAGCTAAAAATAATTTTTCTTCTTCACCTAAACCGTAAAGCAATTGTAAAATTTCATCGGCTCTATTTAAAAAGCTTTGAGATTCTTGTAGTCCCTGCTGTTTATTTAATTCCTTATCATAGATTGTGGGGCCAATATCATCGGACATTTTATTAGCCGACAAAAGAACCCCTTCTCTTATTCTAGACCCAATTTGTTCACGTATGCTCTTATCACTATGCCTAGTACTAATTAACAGTTTGACCTGTTTTAAGGCTGCGGCCGGATCCAACTTTACATAACCTTCCACTTGGGCAACAATGCCCACCGCTGCGCTACCTTCACTAAAAAAAACATCCATCTGTTGACAAAAATGATGAACGACAACGTTATATTGTTCCTGGGTAAACATTTCCTCTTCTATCAAACGATCTTTTATAGCTAAATCTGTTTTAGTGGTTGGATCAGAAAAAGCCAAGTCAACTTTTTCACTAAAGGTTGATGCTTGAGTCCAGCGTTGATTGGAACAATAAGCAAATAACTGTAAACGGATATCTGGATCATAACACCAGTCAGCTATTCGACTAACTTCTGCCACGGAGCGTTCGGGCTCAGCGTTTTTAGTAGTTTTAAAATACTTTTCTACTAATGGTGCTATTAAACGACGTTGCTGAGTAAACTCTTCAGTTACAGGAATGGAACTAGCTTCATAAGCATCAATGATATTTAACCAATCACCTATGGGGCACCGCAATAAATAGGCCACCATATAGCGCACTCCTAAAGCTGAATCACGACTAAAATCTAAATTATATTTTTCTACACCATACTCAGCGCCATGAGTTAACAATAGTTTAGCAATTCTTTTAGCCACTCCTTGATCGGCCAGACCGCTAGCCAAAGCATGTTGCAATAATAAATGATCTCGTCCACGAAAATTATTTTCCGCGGCTTTCACTAGTTCTGAATCATTTTTATTTATTATCCCTTCGCCTAAATTACAGGTATTTACAAATAAACCACTAATAATTTCCCGCTCAATCGGTAAAAGTCCTGCAAACATTGGTCTTGTCGCAAGTGCAGTTTCTAACTTTATTCTTAACTCCTTAACAATCGAAACATGTGTAACTGCCTCTATTTGCCCACTGTTATATTCATCTGCCGAAAATCCAACTTCATGGGCAATTCCCACCATAAACCAACCTAATTCCCGTGTATCAGCAGAAATAACATGATCTGCTAACATAGCATCAATTTTTTTTAAACCAACTTGCGCTGAAGCTGAATCGTTTCTTTCAAATAACCGCATAGCTTCGCGTAAACGTGCATCGTGAGTTACTTTATCAACAAATACTGTTTGGGCTTCTTGGGAAACTAGCATTACTCGCTGAGCTAATTCGACAGCTTGTACTTGTTCATAGAAAAGTTTTACATCGGCCCTACGGCTGATTGTAGCTCTATCAATTAACTGCCGTTTAGCAGACCAAAATAAATAATCCGAAGAATAAACTAAGATGCCTTTTTTAGCGGAAAATTCGGCTAAGGCTACAGACCATTCACCAACTTCGGCCAGACAACTAGTAAGATCAAAATCTGGTTTGGCAATATCACCAAACAATTTTTTATCTATGGCAGCATCAACAATATATGATTGCAGATCAGTTACTGAACCTGGAGCAGAGGCAATATCAACTTCCGCTACAACTGCTAAACCAGCCCGTGCAGCTACCAAATCAGCTGGTGATTGTATAGTTGTTAACCAAGTTTTTTGCGTAGCTTCATACCAATCTTTATATGACACCGGGTTACCTAAACCATCATTAACAACATTTGAACAGGTTACTGGTAGATCAAGATAAAGTGCCTCATATAAGAAACGATGAGTTGGTGTTAGAGGGGCTTTAGCTAAAGGTTCGGCTAACGATTCCGCACAATCAACGTCGGCTATTTTTTGTACTTCAATAAAAAACTTTTTAAAGGTTTCACCAACAATTCTTGGTATTCCATGGTTCTGCCAAAATTCAATCAACTCTGCGGTAGCAGCAATGCGTTGACGGCGTGGTAATTTATTTAATATTTCTAGACATCTGGGTATATGTTTAGCATATTCTCTGGCTGATACATATTCATTAAAAAGTTCAGTGGTACAATTAAAATCTGAAGTGGTATTTTCTGCCCAAGCAGCTCTTTCTTCATCGGTAATAGTGGTAACAGCTGCAGATAAATGTGAATAATCAAAATAGCGCATGGATAAACGCCCCAGTAAAGCACGATCTAAATTTGAACCGTGGACGGCGTCATTTCTTATTTTTTCTTTTGCTTGAACAGTAATTTCTTGTTCGTGAAAATGCTCTAATTCTAAAATGTAACCGAGTGGGTTGACTCCGGCTTCATCTAATCGTGCTATACCACCTTGGATATCAGCTCGATATTCGGCCACTCGTCTAACACTAGTTGTGGCTAAATAGGTACTGGCTAATCTACCTAAATCTGTTCTATCATCACCTGGTATATTTAAACGACGAGTGGTGTCTGCTCCTTCAATATGACCAGCTTCGTGACCCAATATCCCAATTAATCCTTCATGCGAACTACACTGTTTGGTCATTAATGGTAAACTCACCATTACAGTATCTTTTCCAACCGCAAATGCATTGGCTTCACGAAATTCTGGCATCACTATCAATCTAATACCATCTGGAAGTTTGCGCCTGGATTGGCGCAAAAAAGTTTCGGCTTGTTGTTGAGCTGGATGATCTGGTGCTAAGGCACCATAACGCAAAACGTGCGTTGCAACAGTACGTTGAGCTAAGCGATCTAGATTTACTGTATAGCCTTTTTTTTGTAATTCTATTAATGCGGCTGGGGGCAATTCCGCTGAATCTGGTCTGGCTTCATGGGCCTTTCTTACCACATCTGGTGTACGTCTATGGGTATCAGGATGCATATACAAAAACAGTCTAAACACTATTTAGTGTCTTGATTGTAGTATTTTTTTTGAAAAAAATCAAGCCCCCTACGAAGTTTTTATTCCCACTCAATGGTAGCCGGTGGTTTATTTGTCACGTCGTAAAAAATGTAATCGATGTTTGGAATGGCGCGAACTTGCTTACGAATTTTCGTTAAGAGCGGCAGTGACATCCGATAAAAATTTACCGTCATGGCTTCTTGTGATTGAATTGGCCGTAATACGATAGACTCACCACCGCCACTGGCCAAACCAAATGGCACCAGCACAATTGGAAACTGCCAAATATCTGGTAACACTTTAGCTTGTTTAGTTGTGCGCAAAACGATATCATCAACTACCCGCAATACGTCTAACCGGTCTTTGGTTAAATACCGTTCCTGAATTTGCGCTGTCGACGCGATGGTTTGCTTGGCACTGCGCGCGGCTTCCACCAACCAAAGCACTCGGTTTATTTCGAACACTTCATTAGTAATGCGTACCGAGAGTTCATTTAACTGCTGCCAACTGGCTTTACCAATAATTACAGCTGGGTGCTTATAAGAACGTTCATCGCCCTGGACACCAACGCTGCGCACGGGCAATACTAAGGCTTCTAATTTTAAGGCCCGTTGCGTGGCACAATATTTTTGTACCGTGGCTGCTAATTTACGATTAATTTCTAGTCCGTTTTCTACCACTTCATTCCCTTTGGCGCACAAAGTTCTAATAGATAACCCTGGGCCGGGAAACGGCTGTCGTTCCAACATACTTTTGGCTATTTTAAACCGTCGACCAATCACGCGCACTTCATCTTTATATAAGCTCCGTAATGGCTCAATCACTTTGCCCTCGGCCGTCATCAGCTTGATCAAGTCAATTTGGTTGTGATGAGTCTTAATTTTATCGGCATGTTTGGTGCCACCAGATTCAATCGTGTCTGGATAAATTGTCCCCTGCCCAAGTAATAACTGGCTGACCGAAATGGTTTTAAGCACCTTGGTCATTTCTTCATTCGCTATTTCTACAAACAACTCGCCAATCGCTTGACGTTTAAGTTCTGGCTCTACCACACCATCAACCGCGCGCAAAAACCTTTGACTGGCATCAACCACGTGCAAATTACCAAACCCGGCTTTTTTTAGAGTTACCATCACTTGTGTACTTTCACGTAAACGCATAAAACCATTATCAACGTGCAGACCATGCACTCGTTTCTTACCCAAGGCTTTTTCTAACAACACGTATGCCACTGTAGAATCTACCCCGCCAGATAACAATAAAAATACGTGCTTGGTTTTGCCAGCTTGAATTTTTATGGCGTTAATTATTTCTTGTTCAATTTGATCGATCTGCCAATCCGCTTGCACTCGACAAATCTTGAACAGGAAATTTTCTAACACTTGCATGCCATGAACCGTATGATGCACTTCCAAATGAAACTGACAGCTCCAAATTGGCTTGGTGGCATGACGCATTATCGCAATTGAACAATCCGTAGTTTTTCCCAGGACCACAAAATCTTTAGGTGTTTCTCCTACCACATCCCAGTGGCTCATCCAGACTCGTTGCGTTTTTTCTAAACCGGAAAATAGAATATCTGGGGTGGTTAAAGTGACATCGGCTTGGCCGTATTCTTTGGTTTTACCTTTTGTCACCTTACCCCCAAAATGCAAAGCCATTAATTGGTGCCCATAACACAAGCCTAAAATCGGTACGGTAGTATTAAAAAGCCGATGATCGTAGGGTACGGCGTCCGCGGCAATGGTACTTTTAGGGCCACCCGATAAAATGATCCCTTGCGCGTCAGCATACTCGGCCGGGTTGGTGTCGGGTGTAAAAATTTTTGCCAAAACGCCATGCTGTCGAATCCGCCGAGCAATTAAATGGGCAAATTGTGAGCCAAAATCGATAACGGCAATGTAATGGTGCTTGGTTGGCATGATAAGATTTTAGTGTAAGAAAGCGCGATACCCGGTAAACACCATGGAAAGTTTATGTTCATTGGCTGCATCAATTACTTCCAAATCATGAATTGAACCACCCGGTTGAATAATGGCGCTAATTCCTTCTTTGGCAATGGCATCAACCGAATCGCGGAATGGGAAAAAAGCGTCCGATGCCAGTACCGCTCCTTCGGTTTTGCTTCGATCTTTGCCGTTGCTTTGCGCTTTAGCGATGGCAATATTCACTGAATCAATGCGCGACATTTGCCCGGCCCCAATACCCATTGTGACACCATCTTTTGCCACCACTATCGAATTTGATTTTACATATTTACAGACTGTCCAAGCAAAAAGCAGATCGGTCATTTGCGTAGCTGCCGGCTTAGCCTCAGTCACAACTTTAAGATCACTTGGTTGCAAACGATACGTATTGCTTTCTTGCACCAAAACTCCACCTAAAATTTTACGAGTTTCCCAAACCGCTTCCGGCGCACGCAGCTGGCCTAGTCGCAATAAACGTACTTTGGCTTTATTAGCAAACAATTCTACCGCTTCATCGGTAAAATCCGGCGCTAACACCACCTCTACAAAAACTTTGCCCAGATATTCTGCAATTTCCTTGGTGCAAGTACGATTTAAAGCTACAATCCCCCCAAAAGCCGAAAGACTATCCGCTTCATAGGCCTTATGAAAAGCCGTGGTAATATCTTCGGCAATGGCTGTACCACAGGGATTAGTATGTTTAATAATAGTAGCTGCTGGCTGACTGAATTCCAATACTATCCGCAAGGCCGCATCCGCATCCATAATATTGTTGTAGGAAAGTTGCTTGCCTTGAATAATTTCAGCGTTCGTAATACTGGTGGCGCAAGTGAGTGGTTCGCTATAATACGCTGCTGCTTGATGTGGATTTTCGCCATAGCGTAAATCGGCCACTTTTTTATAACCAAAGGTCAGCTCGGAAGTAAACCTATTGGTCCGGTTCATGTAGCGTGCAATCATGGAATCATACGAGGCGGTATGGGCAAAAGCTTTTTGCATTAAATAGTAACGCGTTTCTAAAGTTAATTCCCCGGCCTGCTTAATTTCTTCTAGCACTTTCACATAATCATTTGGATCAACCAGCACGCCAACATTTTGATAATTCTTAGCCGCGGAGCGTACCATGGCTGGCCCACCAATATCAATATTTTCTACCGCCTCGGCTTGGGTGACATGATCCTTACTGACAGTCGCTTCAAATGGATAAAGATTAACCACCACTAAATCAATCAATTCAATGCCATGTTTTTGCACGGCGGTCATGTGCTCAACTTTATTACGGACCGCTAAAATTCCACCGTGTACTTTTGGATGCAAGGTTTTAACCCGACCATCCATCATTTCTGGGAAATCGGTCAAATCATCAATTGTCCGCACCGCAATACCAGAATCTTGCAGGCGTTTGGCCGTGCCGCCAGTTGAGACAATTTCTATTCCTTGTTCTACTAATTCACGACAAAATTCTTCGATGCCGGTTTTATTGGAAACACTCACTAAAGCGCGTTTAATCATGGGCCTATTGTAGCGAAAGTTCGCCGGACTGTAAATGCTCCTCCCGCGGGGTTCTAGTCAAGCCAAGCACGTTGTTATATACTATTATTATATAGGTTTTATTTACAAAACTAAGAGGAGAAAAACAATATGAAAAAAGGAATTTGGTTTAGCCTAGTCTGCGGCTTGGTTTTTGTGTTGGGCGCGCGTTCGGTTAGTGCCGGCACAGTTTTTTTTGACGATATGGAAAGTGGTGAGGGTAACTGGGAACACACTGGCTTATGGCACTTGCAAGCTAACCCGGATGATATTGCTATTTCTGGTGATATTAATCCGGCCTTGGTATCTTTACCGGATTATGGATACTTGCCGTCAGCTTATTTGGGTGATTATGTTTGGTGGTATGGCAACGCCGATGATGGAACTTTTTTAGGTGATTGGACTTTGGCCAATCAAGTTGAAAAAAATGGCGGCTGGTCAGATGCAATAAATTATGGCGACTTGATTAGTGAAGATATTGACCTGACTACATCAGACGCTGCTAATTTAACTTTTTGGAGCTGGTGGGAAATTGAAGGTGTTGATGTCGACCGCTACGATTTGATGGATGTATATGTAACAACCGATGCTGGCCTGACTTGGGATAAAGTGGTTGGCATGAATCCAATTAATGATGTCGATGGTGAAGCTTTCAAATCATACAGCTCTGGTGGTTTAGGTGAAATTGGACAATGGATTCATACCCAGGCTGATCTGTTGCCTTATGTTGGCAGCACTATCAAATTAAAATTTAGTTTTGAGACGGTTGACGAGAAATATAACGGCTTCCGTGGTTGGTTAATCGACGATGTGCGTATTACTAATGACGCCACAGTGAAGCCATCATTCGATTCACAAACCGCTCAAGCCAGCGAAAGTTGTGGCGGAGATAGTGGCGGGGCCATTGCTACGCCGGCTAAAATGTATTTGTATCGTTCACAACAAGTTTCAGTGGAAAGTTCCGGTGATTGGTATATCACACCATTTGGTTCCGATGACTATGTTGCTGCTGGAGTGGCCGGAATAAATAGTGGGGTATTCTTGAATGCTGGTTATTACGCCTTATGGGTAAAGTTACCGGCCGGACAAACCTGTCCTGATGCTTTATTGGTAACTGGAACAGCCAGTTTTTATGGTGGCCCCGGCCAAGCCATCGCTCAACCAGGTGGTTTAGTTTGGTTATATGGTGATAACTTTTTAGCCAATTCGACCGTTGATTTTATTCCAGGATCTAGCAGCACAGCTGTTCAAGCGGTTACCCCGGCTGATAACGTAGCAGTTGTAAGTAGTACCGAAATTCAAGTTGAAGTGCCCACTACTTTAAGCAACGGTACATACGGCATTCGCGTCACTTCACCGAGCGGTAAAAAAACTACTTTGGCCAATGTTTTAACGATTACTACAGATACGGCCCCCGCTATTGATTACGTTTCTCCAGAAGAGGTTGATGATGCAACTAACACAACAGTTACTATAACCGGCAGTGGATTTGTGGCCGGTGTAGTTGCGGCAATCGGCGGCGTGCCATTAACTGAATTGACGGTATCTGATACTGAAATTGTTGGAACTTTACCTGTTGGCAGCGCCGGTGGATACCAAAACGTTGATGTGATTAATCCAGATGGTCAAGAGGCCGAGCTGATTGGTGCTGTAAATATTACCGATACCGCTACAACTAGTTATACTCCCAGTATTGACGCTACAACTGCTCCCGCTAAGGTGAAACATGTCGTGATCACAAAAGAAACCCGCAAAGGTGCCCATATTCGTTGGCAGGCTGTAGCCGGAGCCGATCATTATGTGATCCAAGTAAAACGCGGTAATAAAGTAAAAAAATTAGTTACCTCAAATAAACATAAAGTAACGATCACTGGTTTAAATGCCGCCACAATTTATAAGGTTCAAGTCCGGGCGATGGGAACCTATTTAGGCGGAAAATATTCTAAAACAGTTCAATTTGGTACGCTGAACTAATATTCAACCGGCAAATTGTTTGCCGCGGACTGAGTTGATGCATGTTTACGCACTAATTTGTTGAACGGCTTTAACCAAAACGGCTTGCTCGGCCGCTTGCACACGCTCTTTAAGAGTATCTGGAGTATCGTTTGGCAACACTGATACCTCTTGTTGCAAATAGATTTCTCCACCATCTACTGCATCCGATACGTAATGCAAGGTGCAGCCAGTAACGGTTTCTTTATTTTTTAATACCTCTTCGTGCACATTCAAATCCATTCCACCGGAATATTTTGGCAATAATGATGGGTGAATATTTAAAATCTTTTTTGGCCAGAGCTTTACAAAATCAGCTGAGAATATTTTCATAAAACCAATACATAAAATAAAACCAATTTGCCGACGTTCCAGTAATGCCTGTAAGGCCTGCTCAAAATCAGTCCTAGTTTTTCCCTTGGATTCAATACAAATTGCTTCAATTCCGGCTTGTTTGGCCCGCTCTAAAATATATGCATCAGCTCGATTAGAAACAATCAGCGCAATCTGCGCCTTGGGAAATTGACCCTTGATTTGCGTATCAATTAACGCTTGCAAATCTGTCCCCCGGGTTGAACCTAATACTGCTATCTTAAGCATGGCGGATATTTTTTAACATATTAACTCTACTCTCTACTAAAGCCGCTGTGCCAATATCGCTGCGATGGAACACCGGCCCGGTAATTTTATTAATTTCTGTTTCAGCAATTTGTTCGGCTGCAGCAATAGTTGCGCCGGTGGCCACTACTCCTACTGCGCGCGAACCTTGCAATATTAATTGCCCATTAACATCATCGACAGCTCCATAAAACAGCTTCACTTTAGTTTGATCAACGGCCGATACATCAATGGCCTGGTTTTTTACCGGCTCTTCCGGATAACCATTCGGTACCATATATTTGCAGACCGAAGCCAGTGGTGCAAATTCAACCTGCAGTTGATCTAAACTGCGATTTACAATGGCATTGGTAATATCTACTAAATCTGTTTGTAATAAGACCAGTAAGTTCATCACCTCTGGGTCACCAAACCGAGCGTTATATTCAATTAAACGTGTGCCGGAGCGCGTAGCCATAAAACCGCCGTA
>CAYYTZ010000027.1:0-12527 GCA_964474735.1 uncultured Gammaproteobacteria bacterium
GCCAGCGACAGTTTTACTAGCGCCTGAATCGATGCCTAAAACAAAAGCTTCTGGTACTGGCAGCAGGCTGGGCTTAGTAAGAGATTTTAATTTTGGTTTAATTACAGTGGTAAAACCCATATTATTTCCAAGTTAGTTCTGGTTGATTGAGTTTGGCGTTATAGAATCTCGCAAGAGTAAATAACCAATCCGAGAGGCGATTGCAATATTGCAAAATTATCGGGTCGACCGCAATGGTTTTTGTGAGTGCAACCAGTTGCCGCTCGGCCCGCCTGCAAACAGTGCGGGCAATGTGCGTGTTGCAACTAATAGCACTGCCACCGGGCAAAATAAATTCCCGTAAGGTAGGTAAGTCGCGCGTCATGGCATCAATGGATTGCTCTAAGGCAGTTACGGCCGTTATAGTTAAGGTCGGTAATTTTGATTGATTGAGGTTGTTAAAATTTTCCGGTGTGGTTAATTGTGACCCAATTACAAATAAGTCTCGTTGAACTGTTTTCAACACAGCAATAATTTCCGGTGCTTGAATTTGCGCTTCAGCACGCTGTTGAGCAGTAATTTTCCCCAGCCAAGAATTTAGTTCATCAATGGTACCCGCCGTGTCTATTCTTGGATCAGTTTTCGCCACACGCTCTCCGTCATATAATCCGGTTGTGCCAGTATCGCCAGTTTTGGTGTAGATTTTATTCATACCGCAGCGCTTCGATGGGGTGCAAGCGAGCCGCTTTAATGGCTGGATATAAACCAAAAATTAGACCAGTTGTCATGGAAACCGCACAGGCAATAATAATGGCCGATGGTACAACAACAAATTTAACACCCCAATCTGGTTGTATCCAATTAACTATCATCACCGCAGCAAAACAACCAGACAAGCTGATAATAATGCCAATCAGGCCGCCCAGGGTGGTCAGGACAACCGCTTCAATCAGGAATTGCGCCAGAATGGAACGATTTTTAGCACCAACGGCTTTGCGTAAACCGATTTCTTTGGTGCGCTCTTTAACGGTAACTAACATAATATTCATAATACCAATTCCACCAACCACCAAAGATATTCCGGCAATCGCCGCAATAAATAATTGAATACCAAGTAACACATTATCAAAAATTGCTAGAAATTGTTCTCGATTAGCTACATAGAATTTATCATCGTCAGCTTGATCGAGATTCTTTATACGTTTAATCTCATAGACTAAACGATTTTGAAAACTCTGCGGGTCGGAGGCTTCATCAAATTCAACCATTAAAAAAATAATCTTGTTTAAATCTTCACTAGGTGCCAAATATTCATAGACCGTTGGTAGGGGAATGTAAACATAATTACCACCAAAAGGTCCGCCACTCATCGGAATATCTGTCACTACGCCAATAATGGTAAATGACGTGCCATCAATCCGAACTTTTTCCCCAATCGCTTGATCAACACTATCAAATGTATCTTCAGCAAAACGTTGTGATAACACGACAACCCGATCATGTCTTTTAACTGCATTAGCATCAAACAACCGACCAGCCACAATATCTAAATTATTTACCGAAAAAACTAATTCAGTATCACCCCAAACCGAAATAGTATAATTTTCACTTTTATAATCTAGGGTGGTGCCTAGGGTGTAGGTTGTAGAAATGCCCGTCATGTCACTAAGTAGACTTGAATCATTCAATTCCTGCACATCATCGAGCGTAAAATAAATGGCGTCATCTTGCTCAAAGGGACCAAGATCACCAGTAGCGGCGACTTCTACTACATTAGTACCAAATTGAGTAATTTGGCCGAGTAAGAATTGTTTGGCAATTTCTCCCAGGGTCATAATCATAATTACCGAACCAATGCCCATAATAATACCCAGCATGGTTAAAAAAGTTTTGCCTTTGTTGGCGAGTAGTTGTTTGATGGCAGTTTGAACGTGACTGATTATCATCATATTAAGAAATAATTTTACCATCACGCATTAAAATGCGAGTGTGCGCATACTCGGCAATTTCTTCAGCATGCGTGACCATAATAATAGTTTTGCCCTCGTGGTTAAGTTCTTTAATCAGCTCCATAATTTCGTGCGAGGTAGTTGAATCTAAATTTCCGGTTGGTTCATCGCAAAAAATTACCGTCGGGTTATTGATTAACGCCCGGGCGATAGAAACGCGTTGCTGTTGACCACCGGATAATTCGTTTGGGTTGTGGTAAATTCGGTCTTTCAATCCAACTTTCTTTAACATTTCATAAGCTCGTTCTTTGGCGACTCGTTTTTTTATGCCAGCATACATTAGGGGCAGGGCAACATTTTCTAGAGCCGTGGTGCGTGGCAATAAGTGGAATTGCTGAAAGACGAAGCCTAATACTTGATTGCGCAAAGTGGCTCGATAATTTTCATCGAAATCTGTAATACTGGTACCAGAAAAAAAATATTCTCCAGCCGAGGGAGCATCAAGAAACGCCAACAAATTCATTAAGGTTGATTTACCGGAACCAGACGGACCCATTAAAGCCACAAAGTCACCCGCCTTAACCGTTAAACTAACGCCGCGGACCGCCGGAATGGCTACACTGCCGTTCCAATAAGTTTTTTCGAGATTTATAACCCGAATGACCGGTTGATCGGCGGTGCGTGGTGTTTTAGAATGGTGAACTGGCATTGGCTTGAGGAATATATAAAACCACTTCGACACCCTCGTTCAAACCATCGACTATTTCTACATATTCATTAGTTTCAAATCCAAGCGTAACATTTTGTTTAGGTAGTTCGGTGGCAGTTTGGTCAGTCGTGGGTAAATAAACAAAGGGTTGATTATCTTCATCATATTGAATGGCGGCATTTTCCAGAGAAATTAAATTAGCCTGTTCTGCGACGATGACATCTAAATCTACTGTTAAGCCAATTAAATTCATCACTTCAGCCGGAACATCAGTGGGGCGAACTTTTACAATAAAACCAACTTCAGTGGAACTGGCTTGGCCGGTCATTTGACTGACTGCGTCACTGGTGGTTTTCACCGTATCGATTGATTCCACAACGCCATGATATGTTGTATTGCCGTTGTTATAGCTTGGGATAGTGATATCAACTATTTGTCCAGTTTTTAATTCGAATACTTCCGATTCCGAAGCAGTAAATTCAACAAAATTTGTGCGGTAGCCTATTTCAACCACACTAATTCCGGGCATCACAGCATCATCAATAAAAGTATTGACCGCTAAAATTCGACCGTCGAATGGTGCTTTAATAACCTCATCAGCATGCCGCGCGTAACTGCCGCCGTCAATTTCTATTAATTCATCATCTTTGTTAACTTGATCACCGAGCTTATAATTTATTTTTGTGGTTTTTCCAGTCATAGTAAAACTAAGCTGTTCGGAATGTTCTGGCACAATTTTTCCAGTCGTGCTAACAGTTTTCTTTAAATCTCGTCGCTCAACTTCTATGGTATCACTTATCATGTCAACAGCTAGTTCTTGATTATCTTGCAATAACAACACGGCGGTAGTTGAGCCACCACCTAATAAAACGAAGGTAACCAATAACCAAAACCACCAGCGTTGATAGAATTTTTTTTTGTTTTGCGGTTTTGGAATAGTCATAAATTATTTTTTCGAATCACTTAAAAATTTTTCTAAACCAGCTGTGGTCAGCGGGTGATTATATAATTGTTTAAACACCGGGTACGGCAGTGTTACTACATCGGCACCAATTTCGGCTGCGCGCTTAACATGTTGGGGATGGCGGATAGAGGCAGCCAGTACTTGAGTTTTAAAACCGTAATTTTTAAAAACACGCAAAATGTCGGTTACGAGCAGCATGCCGTCTTCGCCAATATCATCTAATCGTCCAACGAAAGGTGACACAAAGGTGGCTCCGGCTTTGGCGGCGAGCAGCGCTTGGTTAACAGAAAACACCAACGTGACATTGGTCATGATACCAGCCTGGCTTAATTCTTTTACTACGGGCAAGGCAGCCGGAATCATTGGTAACTTTACCGCAATATTTTTATGAATGGCGGCTAATTTTTTACCTTCGGCTAACATGCCGGCACTGTCGGTACTTAATACTTCGGCTGAAATTGGTCCATCGACAATAGCAATTATGTCTAATAATACTTCGGCTAATGGGCGGCCCGTTTTTGCCACCAAAGATGGATTAGTGGTTACACCATCAAGTAAGCCGCTACTGGCCGCTTGTTGGATTTCGCTAATTTCTGCGGTGTCTAAAAATATTTTCATAGGAACCAAGTATAACCTAAATTATACAGTTTGACTATAGTCAAACCAACGTTGTAAACGGCCAATTTCGGCTTGCACAATCGGTGAATCATATTCACCCGCATGACGGGGAACTTTGGCAAAACGACTGGCCGCTTGTTTTTGATCGATATGAAGTGATATTTGGATAGCGTTGGCAGTAGTTTTGAAATGCAAATGGAAGCGGGGGTAATGCAAATTTCCAAGGGTGCGTACCCAACTGTCTTGACCAGATTTATAATCATTAATCGGGTGATAACCAGCTTGACGCAAGACGTTTATTGGATTGATTGGTTTACGCAGTGGGTAGGTTATGTCCATAGGATTGGTTCAAAACTTAACACGGCACCTTGTTTGATGGTAATACTCGCATTTGCTGTCGTGATGATGTTGGAAATTCCGGGGTGAGCGGCGTCTAAGGAAATGGCTGAACCGCTCCAGGCAAAACCTTGTAATTCAACTGTGGCGCTAGCCGCTACTGGTAATAAAGAAACAGAAAGTTGCTTGGCAGCTGGCCATTGATGGTTGGTTCTAATGCAGCGAATCAGTTGATGTGGCGTATAGATGGTGGCAATAACGTGGTTCTGAGCTAGAGTTTGCAGTGCGAAATGATTGTGATCCAGTCGGTCAGCTCCCGTGACAGAAAATAAATCAACGGAATAGGTTTGATCAGCGGGCTGCCTAGTAGCAAACTGCCTGGTTTGGCGGGCTGCCTGATCAGCCGCGGCCGATAAAGCTTTTTGCAGGTCGGTGGTATTTTGATCGGTTTGCCGGTCGAACTGGTTTGGCCCGGTCTGGTTTTGATTGATGGAATCGCCATCGCCCACACACCAATCTGGCAAAATGTGCATAGCCGTGCAGTGACGCAGTCCACCGTCTGCGGCGATAATCCAATCATACTGCTTAAGCAGCTTTTGAGCTGGTACAAAGTCGCCATTACCAACAATTGCGATACGCATATAGCTAAGCAAAGCATAGCTTGAAGAGATGAGCAAGATATGATACTGCTAAAGAGATGAAAAATATTTTGAGTTTTTGGTTAAACCAATTCAATGTGGTTAATTGATAAACCAGCCCAACTAACATCGCACGATGTGGTAGCGCGCGTCCGAAAGCTAACTGGTGTAAAACGAGTTGGACACGCCGGAACTTTAGATCCATTGGCTACTGGTTTGTTGATTGTGTTGGTAGGGCGCGAAGAAACTAAACAACAATACAAGTTTTTGATTTTGCCAAAAATCTATGAAGTGGCAATCACGTTTGGCGCCACCAGCAGCACCGATGATGCCGAAGGCGAGCTGACTAGAGTGGCAGACCCCAGTAAAATTACTCGGGCAGATATTTCATCGGCGGGCAAAAAATTTATTGGAACAATTCAGCAACGACCGCCCGTGTTTTCGGCGGTGCATTATCATGGTAAACGCGCTTATCGTTTGGCCAGACAAAACGCCATTACAATTACGGATTTACCGGAACGGTCTGTGACCATTTCGCAAATAGAAATTTTAGATTGGACTAAGCCGGTGGTGCGGCTGCGCGTGGCTTGTTCGCATGGTACTTATATCCGCTCTTTGGCACGAGATATTGGTGCGGCTTTGCAAGTAGGTGGGTATGTTTCTGTTTTACGACGGATCCAGATTGGCTCGTACAATGTGGCAGAAGCTATTTCTCTCGCCCAGCTAACGTTAAACCAAACAACGCCGATCCCACTAAAATAATAGTTGGTCCGGTAGGCAAGTTGAATTGATACGACAAAAAAATTCCCAGCAGGGTGCAGATTAGACTAACCCCAATGGCGAGCCACATGAATTTTTTGAATGAACGGGCGACATTTTTGGCAATCGCGGCCGGTAAAATTAATAAACCAGTCATTAAAATAACGCCGATCACGCGAATACTTACAGCAATAGTAAGCGCCGTCATGATAAAAAAAGCATAATCCAGCCAGGCCACAGAAATACCGCGGATTGATAAAAATTCCGGGGCAAAGCTATTTAAGATTAAACGTTTGCGTGTGATTATCAAGAAAACAATTACGATTAAGCAGCTGCCAGCCGTTAACCAGACTTCCGGCCAACTACTGGTTAAAATATCGCCAAACAAAATGGTAAAGAGTTCAGAGCGATAACTTGGAATTAAACTAATTAACAACACGCCCAAAGCTAAACTGGAAGCGAACAACACGCCCACCACAGTATCCATTCCAATTTTAGAATTACGCTTAATGTAAACCGTGGCGGCTCCAAAAATGGCACAAAAAATAATGGCCGAAACTAAAGGGGTTAGACCTAGTAACAAACCCAAGGCAATACCAGCCAAAGCGGAGTGAGAAATAGTATCGGCATAAAATGATAAATTACGCAGGGTGACATAAATACCCAACATGGCGGCGGCCACACTAACAAAAATTCCCACAATCAATGCGCGTTGCATGAAAGGAAGTGTAAGCAAACTATGCAGCGTTTCAATCATGATGATGTAGATCAACCTTAGTTAACGGTAAGCCGTACATTTTTTGGAAATTATCTTGAGTAAAAACATCTTGCGGTTTGCCGATACAAATTAAGTTTTTGTTTAAACAAAGTACGACGTCGGCATATTGAGCGGTAATATCGATATCATGAGAGACCATGACAATCGTCACATGGTCTTTTTCATTTAGGCGATGCAAATAATGATACAGTTCAGCCTGGCCACGTGGATCAATGCCGGTAGCGAATTCATCTAAAAACAACACGCTCGGTTTTGTACTTAGTGCGGCGGCTAACAAAACGCGTTGTAATTGACCGCCAGATAACTGACCGACACGCTTATTAAGCAGACTGTCAATTTGAAATATATTTGAAAAAGCGGGGAGTGGGGCGTTTGACCAAACAGTTTTAGGATGAAAGTAGACATCTAGAAATTCCGCCACGGTAATGGGGAAGGTGGGGTCTATGATTAATTTTTGTGGGACATAGCCGGCATCGGCGGTAGAATAGTTTCGTTGCACTTGGCCGTTAGTTGGCTGCAGTAAGCCCAGCATCACGCGTAAGAGTTGGGTTTTTCCTGCTCCATTTGGACCAAGCAATACGGTAAATGAACCGCGTTCAATCGTAAAACTAACATTACTAAGTACGGCAGTGGTGCCGAAACTGACATCAATGTTATCCGCGTGAATAAGCGCTTCAGTCATGGGTTGATATTGCGCAATTCATTTGCATTTGTCAATAGCTATGGCCGCGAGATATACTGTAAATGTATATGGCGCCCGTCCAACGACCACCTTTAACAAAACGATCCATCTATAGTGTAGTGGGGTTAGTCCTGGTGGTTATGTTAGTCGCGTGGGTATTGCGACAGGTATAGTATATATATGTTAATGTGGCATAAAGTCATAAGGATTATTTATATTGGGTTGTGTTGGCTGGGCGTCAGCGGTTGTGCTTATTATTTTCGTACTCCGCTGTTTGCTAGTATTAGATATTTGGCTGTGCTGGGAGCGGCTCTAATGACGGTAATTATTTTTTGGTTGGGGCGGGGATATATAAATAGGCCGGCTTTGAAAACAAGCTATTGGATAATATTATTAATAGCTGCGCCCTTACCTTTATTAACGATTGTTTATCAAGAAGCGGTTTTTCAGTACAAAAAAGCGGTTGTTTTGAGTACCGATTCAACTCGTTTAGAATATTTAAGTCAGCATTTCATTGTGGGCTTCCGTTCACCTTGGCAAGTTGAGGAATTTATCGCGCAGGCTAGGGTTGGGGGCGTTTATATAACTCAGCGCAATGTAGCTAATTTTAATACGAAAGAATTAGGAAATTTTACATCTTGGTTACAAAATTTACGCCCTACTTCAAATAGAAAATTAATTATTGCCACGGATCAAGAAGGTGGAATAGTATCTCATTTATCGCCGCCATTAGGTGAACTAGATTCGTTGGCTAATATTATTGCCGCCACCACAAACAAAATTGATCAACAGCAAGCGGTAGCTGATTATGCTACAAAGCAAGCGCAGGATTTAGCGGCAGTTGGCATAACTTTAAATTTGGCACCGGTGGTTGATGTGGTTCATCCAGAATTACAATATGCTAAAGATTTTTCCCAAATCAATCGTCGGGCGATTAGTTCTGATCCAAAGGCGGTGGCAACGGTAGCTCAAACTTATCAAGCAGCCTATCAGGCGGTTGGCGTACAAACGATATATAAACATTTTCCTGGTTTAGGGCGGGTGACTGGTGATACCCATTTATCCTCACCAATATTATTTGCAACACCAGCTGAAATGGAGGCGACCGATTTATTACCATTTCTGCAAATAATTAATCAGACTGACGCAATGATTATGCTGAGTCATGTTATTTGGCAAGATTTAGATGGTGAAAATCCAGTATCAATTTCTCCGGCCGTAATTCATGATTATTTACGTACCGATTTAAAATATCAAGGCCTACTCATGACCGATGATTTTAGTATGGACCCCATCGTAAAAAGTACTGAGGGAGTTGGCTTGGCAGCAGTCCAAACCTTAAATGCCGGTACTGACATTATTCTAATTTCGTATGACCAGGATCTTTACTATGAGGTTATGTATGATTTATTAAAGGCGGATACCACAGGTGTTTTAGATGATAATCAGTTAAAACTTAGTCAAGAACGTCTCCAACGAATTTAGTTTTATGGTCTATTGCTTCGACTAGTAGAGCTTGCTACCATTGAAGATATAATTATTTAATATTTATTATGTCAGCAGAATTAAATAAAGCTTTGACCATGTTAGCTCGAATGGCCGTTTTAACTATATTGGTGGTGGCCGTGTATGCCGGTGCGCGAGTATATACTAGTTTAAAACCACAACCAGCAGCTTTGCCGGCTCCTACTTTAAGTGTGGCTGGTACGGGTGAAGCCTACGGTATTCCTGATATTGCGACTATAACATTTTCTGTATTAAAACAAGGCGATACCGTCACCGCTGTTACTGAATCTGGCAATACTGCTATGCAAGATATTATTACCGTGTTAAAAGATGCCGGCATTGCTGATGCGGATATTCGAACGACCGCTTATCGTTTGTCGCCACGCTACGATTATAGCAAGGCAACCAAAGGAGATATTATTGGCTATGACTTAAATCAGTCTGTTACAGTAAAAATTCGTAATCTCGAAAGTACCGCCACCGTCACCGACGCGGTCACTGTAGCCGGTGCAAATAATATTGGAACACCAATATTTGAAATTGACGATCCTGACTCCGTAAAAAGTGAAGCGCGAGCCGAAGCCTTTACTAAAGCTCAAGCAAAAGCACAAAGTTTAGCCAATGCCGCTGGAATGAAATTAGGCAGCATGGTTACTTTTAGTGAATCTGGTAATGATGGAGAAAAATATTCAGATTATAATCAGTCAATATCTTTCGATGCGGTTTCGGCTGAAACCAGTACACCTACTTTTTCTGCCGGAAGTGATGAAATAAATGTCACGGTAAATGTAACCTACGCGCTAAAGTGATAACCAAAAGGAGTAAAGGCTTAGCCGGTTGGCCTCCGTTTTTTGTGATTTACATTTTTCTTTCACAGGCTCTATCCACATACCTAAAGTATTTGAACACAGCGTGCACTAGTGTCCGGTTAACTTTTTTACCACATCCACATTGATCAATCATTACAGCCTTATTTAAACAAAAAGGTATTTTTCGACTTGAATTATGTTGGATAAAAAAGAAAAATTATTCTTTAATAAAAACAACTAAATTTTTTCCGCTTCCAATCGTTTGGCCATAGTCTGGCGGGGTTAATAAATGCACACCGCGATAACCACTAGCCAGAATTTTTTCAATTAAAGCAGGATTTAAAGGATTAGCTAAAATCTGATTTGGGGAATCATCACTTATATCTTGAATCTCCTGTAGTTCCCCATCTTGATATTTTTTCCCCCATTCTACTTTTTCCTTAGGTTCTCTGGTTAAATCTTTTCTATAATTATAAACAACATCCCCACGCTCCCTTCTCCATGTGATTCCGCACATTTCATAACCAATTTTCATTCTAAACCGTGAACTTCCATAATTATCAGGATGAACTTGAGTTCTCATTGTATCTTTGCCTGATTCTTGGGCAATTTTTTCCTGTTCAGCAGCTAAAGAAAAAGCCACTCCTGTAGATCTCATTTCTTGTCTGATTAGCGTTCCTGCAGCCCAAGCTTCGTTGCTGGATAATTCTTTTCCCATTACACCATTCTCTAAAGAAACTACACTTGTGCCAATTAATCTACCTCTTTGTCTTGCAATGATAACGCGTAGTTTGCCTTCTCTAATTTGTTGTGCCCTTTCGGCTGCATGTTGTTCAAAGTTATCATGAAAAGAAGCAAAATCTCCACCTACAGTATGGTCAAATTTCAAATGTTCACTAATTCCATCTATATCATCGGCAGTTAACTTAAAATTTTGAAACTTATTTTCAGTTTCACTTCCAATTCCTAATAGACTATCTGCTTCTCCTGTCCTTGCTAATCTTGGAGGACTATGTGGTTCAATCATATTTTAAAGCATAAGTCAAGTTACATTGAATTTAAAATTAGGTATGCATATATTTTTATGATTACCATAAAAATAAACTCACTGTGCAGAAACAGCTGCCCTCCTTGAGCAGTGCTCACGTTTTACCATGCCAAATTAGTTGTGTCAATCTATGCGTCTAAACTGTGCGCACCGGCTAAACGACCAGTAGCCCAAGCGGCTTGTAAATTAAAGCCGCCGGTATAACCATCAATATTTAAAATTTCTCCGGCAAAAAATAAGCCGGGACAAAGTTTTGATTCCATGGTGCGCGGATTAATTTCGGTTAATTCAACACCGCCGGCCGTCACAAATTCATCGCCACCACCACAACCCACTACCAATAATTTGCATTGTTTTAGCCAAGCTACAGTTTGCTGGCGCCAAGTTTTATTTACGTCGGCATTAGTGATTGAGTTTGGAATTTGCAGTTCGTTGAGCAATATTTCGATCACGGATTTTGGCAACCAGGCATGTAGGGTGTTTTTATAGAGCTGTTTTGGTTGTTGGCTAATGGTAGTGTTTAGTTCCTCGGTAATAGTCGCACTGGTCTGATCAGGCAAAAAATCAATTAGCACAGGCAATGGTTGAGCACGATTATATTGTTCAAAGGCAACTTGGGCAGATAGCGCAAACACAGCTGGGCCACTAATACCTTGATGGGTAAATACCAACGGTCCGATAAAAGTGTATTTAGGTTTGTTTTGCACAGACAATTTTACTTGTGCGAAGGAAACGCCGGCCAGCAGGTTTAGCCAAGGCTCTTGGGCGATAAAAGAATTTAAACTTTGGGCCAGGGGAGTAATAGAATGACCAAAAGTTTCAGCAAAAATATAACCATCTCCAGTGGAGCCGGTATAACGATGCGCTTGACCGCCGGTAGTAAGAATAAGTTTATCAACGTTGAGTGTTCTCTCGGAGCGCAATTCTATTATAAAACTATTGTTTACTCGCTTGATAATTTGCGCAGTTTCGCCCATAAGTATTTGCACTTCTCCGGACTGAAAGATTTCTGTAAAAACCTTAATAATATCTACACTATTATTTGATTGCGGAAAAACCCGCAGATCAGCTTCAATTTTTAACGGGACACCATGTTCTTCAAACCAATCATAAACCTGCTCCGGACCAAATTGGTACATGGCAGTAGTAAGAAACTTATATCCGCGGGGATAGTGGGTAAGTAATTGTTTTACATCCCGTAGGCCGGTAGTAACATTGCAGCGGCCACCACCCGAAATGCTCACTTTGCGCCCAAGTACGCGATTTTTTTCAATTAAAAAAATCTGTGTATCTGGAGCGTGTTCACAAATTGTGGCTGCAGCCATTAAGCCAGCTGCCCCGGCACCGATTATTCCTATTTTCATGCGGCTTCACTATAACAAACTCTGCGGCACGACAAAAGCCATAAAAATTGGCACAAAATAATCTGGTCAGAAGTGGCAGTTAAAATTCAATAATTTTTTTGCGGGAATTGGCGCCGGCCACCACTGTAATAGTTGATGGTGCAACGTCAAAATATTCTGCCAAAAGTTGAATGACTTTAGCGGTAGCTTTACCGTGTTCTGGCGCTACCGTCACCCAAACTTTATAGGTCTGCTCAGCAACTTTTTTAAGTGCAGTACGTTTGGCGCGCGGAACTACATTAACAGTTAGACGCACCTTTAATTAATTTACTTTACTGGCGTTTAGTGTCCCACCCCAAGTGCAACTACCATCATCGTGATAATAGTGTCCAACAATGCCGGATTTTGT
>CAYYTZ010000028.1:0-11714 GCA_964474735.1 uncultured Gammaproteobacteria bacterium
CGAGCACGCGCAGGTGAGCGGAGTCGTGTTTGAGAGGAATGATACCAGCCAACTACTACGAACATTTCGAATAGCCACAACCAAAGCAGGTCAAACAACCTTCGGCCATAGCCATGATGCTGCTGCATTCTGGACACTCTGGAGAAAACCCAGTGTTAGCCACTGAAGATGACGCTTCAATCAATTTGTATTTCGATTCAGCTTTTTTGACGGTTGCGGTCATAGTATCTTCGGCCATTTTTTCAGTTTCAGCTTGCATCACTGCCACAGCCGTAGCTTGCTCCTGTGCTTTTTGAGCAGCGGTTTGTTTAGACTCAAGATCTTGCACATGTTGCATTAACACTTGAGCAATCGCATCTGGAATGGAAAGGATCATGCCATTCTTGCCAAAAATTGGCATTGGCCCACGAATTCCTTTAATCTGCTCAATTACAGTATTAATTGGTAAGCGAGCCCGTAACGCCAACGACACTAAACGACAAATTGCTTCGGACTCTTCCGCAAACACTCCACCGGCTTTTCCTATAGTGGCGAACACCTCAAACGGCTGACCTTTTTCGTCATGATTTACCGTTACAAACATTGTGCCATAACCGGTTTTAATTTTATAAGTTATACCGGCCACTTTTTCTGGACGCAAACGTGGCGAAATCACTTCGGAAGCGGTTGGTGTTTTTGCCACAGCCGCTGCTTTAGTTTCGTCTTTTTTTACATCAGACAAGCTGGTCAACACGGCTTCACTGCGCGATCCATCACGGAAATACGTTACTCCCTTACAACCAAGATCATATGCTTTCATGTACAAATCTCGCACTTGTTCTTTAGTGTGCTCATGTGGTGCGTTGACAGTTTTACTAATACTGGAGTCAACGTATGTTTGAATCATGCCTTGCATTGTTACATGTTCTTCTGGAGTTAGTTGTTTGGCGTTAACAAAATAATCAGGAATTTCTGTTTCATTTGGATGGGCATCTTTCCAAGCTTTAAATAAAGCATGATAAACCGTATGCACGCCTAAACGATCTTTGCGTTGAAAAGCAAAATCAAATACTGGTTCGATGCCAGAACTGGCACCAGCCAAAATACTAGTGGTGCCGGTTGGCGCTTGCGTCAATAACACCCCATTACGCAGACCATTGCGCGCAATCATGTCTTGAATGGCTTTGGGCAGACGTTGAATAAATTTACCCTGGAGGAATTTGTCCTTTTCAAAAGCTGGGAAGGGACCCTTTTCAGCAGCATTTTCGGAACTGGCAATATAAGCTTCGTCTCGAATAGTCTGATGCATTTTTTCAACTATTTCTAAAGATTCTGGACTACCATAACGTACTTTCATTTTAATCAAAGCATCGGCTAAACCCATGGTGCCAAGACCAGTACGCCGAATGCGTCGCTGAGCCGCTTCATTCTCTGGAAAGAAATAATCCGTAGTATCAACTACATTATCCAAGAAACGTACACAGATCCGCGCCACTTTTCCTAAACGGCCATAATCAAACGTTCCGTCTTCATTCACAAAGTTGGACACATTAATAGCGCCCAGATTACAAACACCCCAAGCTGGCAAACCTTGTTCTCCGCAAGGGTTTGTGGCAATCAGGTCTTCAAAATACCAAGAGTTTGATTCTTTGTTATAGCGTTCTTTAAACATTAAGCCAGGTTCGCCGGAAGCCCAAGCCGAGTCACAAACTGCATCCCACAATTCTTTAGCTTTAATGGTTTTATAAACTTTACCACCCCATTGCAAATCCCAATCTTTATCTTGTTTTACTGCTTCCATGAACGAATCAGAAATACAAACCGATAAATTGGCATTCGTAATTTGCCCCATGGTACGTTTAACTGTAATAAACTCCATTATATCTGGATGATCACAATCAAGCATCAACATTAAAGCCCCCCGGCGTGAGCCACCTTGAATAATTAAACCAGTCGCAAACGAATATAAGGCACCAAACGATACTGCCCCAGAAGCTGTGCCATTAACTCCTTTAACATAGCTACCACGTGGGCGGATGGAAGATAAATTAACCCCTACACCACCGCCGCGGCTCATAATTTCCACCATCAATTTGACACTATCTAAAATACCAGAACGATTATCTTGTGGCGATGGGATAACAAAACAGTTATAGAGCGTTAATGGCACACCGGAACCGGCTCCGGTTAAAATCCGACCACCCGGAATAAAATTGAAATTCTCTAAAACGCTGTAAAACTTGGTTTCCCATTCTTGCTGCTTAACTTCGGTTTTTTCTTGACTGGCAATAGCCTTGGCCACCCGGTGCCACATTTGCTCTGGTGTATCTTCCAAGCGCTTACCGTTCGCATCCTTTAGTGTATAGCGATCAAAAAATACGTCTTTGGCTAAGCCTTCAAGTTTGTACATAATTAATAATGTGGGGAAATTAATAAACCTAGTATAACACAATATATAGTGGTGCCAAGGGGTCTTACACCACAATAGATTGGGTATCTTGTGGATAAGTACCGGCTTACACTTCAATGCCTAAACGCGGCTCAAAATTAGCATAATCAAAGTAATGCTTGGCAGCCTGCATTACTGTAACTAAATCGGCCATATTCAATAAGGCTGGATGAGTTTTATAGCCGGTAACGATCACCTCGGTATTACGGTGACGATTATCAAGAAAATCAATTACATCACGCACCGGGATCAAACGATGATAAACCGCCGTAGCTAATTCGTCTAAAATTAGCACATCCGGCCGGCGCTGTTGCATAATATCTCTGGCATATTGCAAACCTTGAGTGGCTAAATAAGCGTCAACCGTCTGCAGCTCTTGCAAAGAGGCTAGGTCATCTCGCCCAAATTGCAATATTTCCACATTGGGGCCTAATTTTTGATAAGCTAACAGTTCACCACTGGCTTTATTGCCCTTTAAAAACTGGATCATAACTACATTATGTCCCTGACCAGCCGCTCGTAACAAAACCCCAAGGGCTGCCGAAGTTTTACCTTTGCCCTCTCCGGTATAAATATGTAAATATCCCAATTTTTTCTTGGGGTGTTCTTTAGTGCGAGCAGATTTTTTGACTGGTTTATGAATTTTCATAGTTTATTTTTTCTTGGATCGACGACTTAATAAACGCTCCACTTCTTCCTGAAAAGCCACTAAATCTTCAAAATCCTGATAGACCGAGGCAAACCGAATATAGGCAATTTTATCAATTTTTTTCAGGTGACGCATCACAATATCTCCGATGGCTTTGGATTCAATGGTATCGTCCGATTTGGCGGCAATTTGTACGTCCCGCTCAATGGCTGCTACCAACTTTTTGAACCGCTCTTCATCGCCTAAACGTTTTTCTAAAGCGATGTGCAAGCCACGGGCAATTTTATCCGTTGAATACGGCTCCAACTTACCGTTATGTTTTTTTACCTTAAGGTTTAATATTTCGACCTGTTCCTTAGTTGAAAAACGAAATTCACATTGCGGGCATTCCCGCCGACGACGCGTAGCCATGCCTTCATCCATATCTCTGGAATCGAGCACTTTGGTATCATCGTGTAAACAAGCGGGACAACGCATAGGTATAAGCTAGTATGTCACTATTTCTTATATTCGTCAGCCCCGATATCCACTTGGTTGTCTTGGGCGATCGGACGCTCGGTTCCATTTACGTCAGTTTGCAAATACCCGTATTCGACAGCGGTATTGACATACGGGTACACATTACTACCTGCATTGATAGCTTTTGAACCTTTCCGCAAGTAGCCATTAACATTTAATTTAGGATTTTCATTAATGGAATGAACATCGAAGCCCCAGCTGCCGCCGACATTCGTCCAATCACCAAAAGCAATTGCCATGGTATTATCGGTGTCATACACCAATTGATCGACCACCGTCTTGTTGTAAAACAGATTATAATCCGATTTAAATGTATCATTATTCACCTGATCTCGACCAATGCCCAAGGCATAACCCTCTGCCCCAACTGCCGAAAAAATATTATTTCGCAAATATACCTTGCTGCCACCTTCCACATTAAACGGATATTTCCAATTAACCACATTATTATTTATGATATCGATATCAAGTGTGGAATCGCTTGGTAGATATATACCAGTGTGGCTAGACCCGATAAAATCTTTATCACCTAATATTATATTATCAACCAGCCTAGTTTTACTGGCATCAGAGCCAAAATGGATACCATACATCGTATTATCGCCATTACTACTAGAACTGGTAAATGGACGAATCTCATTACCATCAAGAATTAAATTTGGTGCCATGGCAATGAACATACCGGCATCTTGATGACTTGAGGTAGCGCCAGTGGTGGTTGTGGTAATATCACGAATAAGATTGCCCGTAATTGTTGCCGTACTTTGTGTTGATACAGACAGGCCATAAAATAACTGACTAATTCCTCCATTGACTACCTGACTGCTGACGATATAATTGGCGATGCGGTTATTTGACACCAAACCACTCACTGTATTTAAATAGAAACCATCGACATAATGAAATAATGTATTGGCATTCCCAGCGTTAGCCGCGGAAGTAATTTGCTTCATTCGATTACCGGATATATTTGCATTACTAAGACGAAAAAGAAACATACCATAACCTGTTACGTTAGTATATGTAGCATCGGTTGGATCGCTAACAGAAAAACTAAAATCGAGATTCGAGATCTGATTCTTTAATATCGATATATTATCTGATCCGGCAGCATTTATCCCAACATTGTTAAAATACGCTGTCCCAGCGGTTCCGCTAGAATTGTAGCTATCAGAAAAATTTCTAATTCGATTATTTTTAATAATACTGCCCGAGGCATTGTTTACATCAATACCATAACTTGACGCATTGTCGTAATAAGAATCAGAATTTGCATTATTAATCGACCGTGTCAGATGCTCAATCACATTGCCAGAAATAGTAGCTTGCCCTCCATAATTATATATACCACGCACATTCACAGTACCGCTTGAATTCGCTCCAGAATAATTAATATTAGCAGTTAATGTATCAATATTATTTTTACTTACTGTCATGGCGTTACCAAAATAGGTGGTATACATACCAATCACATAAGCGGCAGTTGAAGCTTCGTCTTTCGTGCTAGAATGGTTAGCAGTGATATTTTCTACACTATTATTTATTACTCCAACTGTATAACCAAATGTAAAATTGATACCTTGACTGGTAGCCGAACCAGATTTACTAGCGTTTGTGGCCGTCAGATCGGCAATAGTATTGTTGCGCAGTTCAGTAGAACTACCGTCACTACGCATTTCAGTAATAACAATACCATAAGCATAAACCGCTGCTGAATTAGCATCAATATCGGCGTCAACGGTACTGGAAATATTTTGAATTGTATTGTCTTCCATCACCACATCAACCAATGTATTACCGTAAATTCCTTCGGCATACAAATAATGGTAAGTGCCTGTAACGCTGGCTGTTTCGGTTGCGTAAATTCCTGTTAAGGTATTATTTGCTATAATCGTATCTACCATATTGCTGGTATAGAGCCCATAGACATAAGATGAATGACCACCAGCAGCAGAAAATGCGTCTGTAACTCCGACGTCTGAAACTGTATTATCACGAATTGTGGTGTCAAAAACATAAGCTACCATAATACCGTAAAAATACGTCGAATTGCCTACATCAGCCAAATTAATAGCTACGTCATGGACGTTATTATCATGGACATGACTTTTTTTGGCGTATTGTAACCTTATGCCATAACTCGATTCATCATCGGTTAAACCAGTTACAGAATTATGATGAATAGAAATATCAGCTATGTATGTTGCACCAGTACCAGTTACATCTATACCAGCTGTACCGCCAGTAACAGTAATATAGTCTACTGTAACATGGTTAATGTTAGAAATATACATTGCCGATGTTCCAGCTACCGTAGTATCAATAATGGGTTGATTAGAAGTATCTGTGGCAGTAATACGCAAACCATCAAGTGTATCAGGAGCGATCACATCGGTTTCATAAAACACCACTTGATCAGTAAAGACTCCATTTAATTTGAGCGTTGTGTCAGCAGGGTCAGCTAACGCAATAATCAGTGCTTTAGCGCCAGCCACAGTTAAACAGGCCGTATCAGCCGAAGTACAATTATTAGCATCGTTACCCGTGATGCTGTCTACATAATAAGTACCAGTGGCCTGAACTGGTTGAGCAACTAACCCGAACATAACCAAACTTAAACCGGAAATAAATATGGCGCGTAGTTTTAACATTGGTTTATTTTTGAATAGTTATTGGTACTGAATTAAGTATACAAAGAAAACCACTAAACGTTAAGCTGGGTAATTCTGGAACTAATTCATCGCATGCCCCAATTTAAGACCTATTCGCCTTAGCCGCAGCGCTGTGGAAAACAAAACACCCACCAGGATAAGGTGGGTGTTTGTTAATAATCTATAAAGTTTCCTCTAATAATGAGCCTCGGAAGAACACGCGGCAAAATCATCACTGTCGGCACGAGTTACTTTAACAGTGCCGTGGGATAAAGCAGCTGGATCGGTTTTTTTGATATTCAATTTAAACTTCATTTTGCCATATTCAGCGGTAGATTGGTCGGCAGCGCTATTCAAAGAAATTTGATAATATTTCTTATTTTTTGATTTAATTTTCCCAGTTAAATTCTTATATTTATGACCAAGATATTTAATATATGCATTATCAATTGTACCATCACTGTATGCACTGGCAATATAAAACTGTAGATCAGAAGTCTCCATATCAAAATCACACGTGTGACTATCTAATACATAACCAGTAGATAATTTTGTCTGATAATACATATTTAACACTTCAATTTTTGTATAAGTTTTAGCGGCCGTTACAGCTGGCACAGCACAAAGAATAAAAGATAGTAAAACACCTAGAATTTTTTTTGACATATTCCTTTTTAGATGAATTAGTTGTTTAAATTTTCCTACATCATCTTCTTCCGAATGAAGGCCGGGACTTCCAAATCGTCATCGGCAGAATTATCCACTGGCGTTTCATCCATAATATTTTTACTGCGGAACGAACTGCCAGTTGGTGTAGCATCTTCATTAGCAGATTTTTTGGCAAATGGACTGGGGCGCACCGCTTGAATTTTCTTGGCCGCTTTGGCACCCTGACCAAAACCAGTAGCCACCACAGTAACCTTAATTTCATCGCCCATAGCTTCGTCAACATTGGCGCCGAAAATTATTTTTGCTCCCGGATCAGCCGATTCAGTAATCACCCGAGCTGCTTCATTAACCTCATACATACCCAAATTCGGGCCGCCGGTAATGGTAAAAAGAACTCCTTTGGCTCCGTCAATACTTAGTTCCAGTAATGGACTATCTATCGCGGCCTTTGCGGCATCTACCGCCCTATTCTCTCCACTGGCTTTACCAATACCCATTAACGCCGAACCGGCATTAGACATGACGGCTTTGACATCAGCAAAGTCAACGTTAATTAAACCCGGTACAGTGATTAAATCGGAAATACCCTGAACACCTTGAAATAATACATTATCAACTGTTTTGAAAGCATCTAACAATGATGTTTTTTTATCTATAATTTGCAATAGACGATCGTTTGGAATAGTGATAATAGTATCAACCGCTTCGGACATTTCGTTAAAAGCCGCATCGGCGATATGGCGACGTTGTTCACCTTCAAAGGCAAATGGTTTTGTTACTACAGCTACCGTTAAAGCTCCAGCATCTTTAGCTAAATGCGCAATCGTTGGACCGGCACCAGAACCGGTACCACCGCCCAAACCGCAAGTCACAAACACCATATCGGCATCTTTTAGCATAGCTTCAAGCTCCTCATGACTTTCTTCAGCAGCCTTAGATCCAACCGCTGGATCCATACCGGCTCCTAAACCACGAGTAGTGCTTTTACCAATATGAACCTTATGTTTAGCCGGATTATGATGTAAAGCTTGGGCATCGGTATTTACAGCAATAAATTCTACTCCACGCAAACCACTATCGATCATACGAGAAACGGCCGATCCGCCGGAACCGCCCACGCCAACCACTAAAATCTTGGCAAAGGTTTCGATGTCAGGTTTTACTTCCATATATTTTCCATTGGCCATAAAGTTATCTAGTCTAAAAATTTATTCAGTTATTTATCAAATACTAATGGTACTGACTAAGGCCTATTTAGTCAATGATTTTTGAATAAATATTGTATACACCTTTAAAAGCTTACCGGGGTCTTCACTCACTTAACGGAAGCCTAAGTCGTTCGTAAAGACCCCGGTAAGCTTTTCGCCATGATAATAATCGCCCTAATTAAAGAGACCCGAGGGGATGCCTCGAGCGACTTAGTTATACGTTAAGCGAGAGGTCTTCCCCTCGGGTCATTCAAACGGTTTTATGGCAGTAGACTCTTGAACCACTTCTTCATTCTGGCTGTAGCATCACCTACTGCACTAAAGCGAGCCAAACCGGTTAAACCAGATTTGTTTGATTGGCCAGTCATGCTTTGACCCCATAACACCAAACCAAGCGCTGTGGCAAATACCGGGTCTTCAATTTTATCAATGGCAGATTTAAATTTGCGCGGCATGCCGATTGACGCCGGTAAAGAAAATAGCTTTTTTGCTACTTCAACAATCCCGTTCAGTTTAGCGCCACCACCAGTTAACACTACTCCGGCCGGTAACATACCGTGGCGATTGATTGACTTAAGCTCCTTATTGACCATGCTTAAGATTTCTTCTAGGCGAGCCTGAATTATTTCTGCCACTTCCCGCCGCGAAACCCGACTATTTTCATTTGGATCAATTTCGCGCAAATCGATTTCTTCATGCTTACCCACATCTTCCGGTAAAGCGGTACCATAACGAGATTTGATAGTTTCGGCCACATCTACAGAAGTACGCAAACCAATCGCTATGTCGTTAGTAATATGACCAGAGCCAACTGGTAAAATTTTAGTATGAAGTACATCTCCCTCTTCAAATATCATAACGCTCGTGGTTAAACCACCTAAATTCACCAAGGCCACTCCCAGTTCTTTTTGCCGCTTGGTTAAGACGGCTTCACTAACAGCTAAAATACCCAAAACCAGATCTTGAATATCTGTTCCAGTTCGATAAACGCACTTAGTTAAATTCTTAATTTGTGAAACTAGCCCTAGAATTATTTGGGCATCAACCTCTAATTTTATACCAGTCATGCCAACCGGATCTTTAACACTGGCCTGATTATCAACTTGAAATTGCCGCGGAATCACATGCAGGATTTCATAATTAGGCGGTGTGGCAACAGTCTGTGCTGCTTCAATTACTCGCTGAACATCATCTTCACGGATCTCGCCATCAGCTTTGGCTACTGCCACAACACCATGACTATCTTGGCAAATAATGTGACTACCATTTACGCTGACATAAGCTCGTTCGGTTGGAGTACCGGTCATGCGTTCGGCCTTATCCAGTGCACTAGAAATACTCGAAACGGCGTCTTCAATGCTTGTCACAACGCCTTTATTGATACCTTCGGCTGGATGTTCGGCCGCACCAATAATATGCAAGTCGTTATCATGCGGATTGATTTGTCCAACCGCGACACGAATACTGGTTGAACCAATATCTAAACCTGTGATGATCGCTCCTTTCGCCATACCACTATTGTAGCAAGTGAATTAGTTCTAGACAATATGGGATAAAGACCATAGCCCCAACTACTAACGACCCGGCGGCGGCGATAAAAACACCAGCGGCCATCATATCCTTAATAACCGCTACATATGTATGCAGACGTGGTTTTAATATATCTACCATTTTCTCAAAAATTGTGTTTACCACTTCTAAAACCAAGACAAATATTATCATCATGGTTAAAATGATGGCTTCTCCCAACTTAATGTGAAATATCAGCATGGCGAGCACGACGATACAAGCGATGCCAATTTGAATTCGAAAATTCTGTTCATTTTGCCAGACGTAGCGCAAGCCTTGCCAAGCATATTGAAAACTCCGAAATAAGCGTTTTAAGCTAAACATAGCTTAAAATTCGCTGTTCTAATGAGCGCATAACTTGTGCGTCCGCCGCACATTCGTGATCATAACCACGCCAATGTAAAATCCCATGCACCACCAACCAAGCACATTCTCGCTGCAGTGATTGCTGTTTGGTTCGCGCTTGCCGCTTGGCCTGCGGATAACATACAACCACATCTCCACAGGTTTTGTTATAACCAAACGAAAGTACATCAGTCACCTTAGTCACTCCACGATACCGCTGGTTCATTGTTTTCATATAAGCATCACCCACCACCACAATATTAAGCTGAATTGTCTGTGGTAACTTAACAGTTTTGGTAATTGCTCGCCAAACATGCTCCAACCAGCTTTGCGTCATAACGGGTGCAGCCACTCGCTTAATTAGTGTTGGTATTGGCTGTGTTTGTGTTGGTATTTGTATTTTCGTTCGTAGTGTTGGTATTGGCATCGGTTGTAGGTGTTGTTTCGTCAGTTACTGCATCATTAGCGTTTTGGACTTTTTTCGTTAGAGTAAAACTTTTTACCATCATGGTAAAGGTGGTTTTGAAATAGAGTTCTGGGCTTATGCCATAACGATAACTAACGGCATACACGTTATTATTGGTAGTAAAATACGCGGTATTCCCGTCTAAACTCCAAACCCCCTCTAATCCACTGCTGGTTGTCACGGTTTGTAAAGACGCTTCGTCAACATTGGCTTGATCAATATACCAATCCATGGCAGTTAATCCGGCTGAATTATTCTCAACAATAACTTCAACAAATTGACCGGCCGTATCCAGCACATCTGGGGTAAACATTATTTCATTTGTGGCGCCCTCGGAAAGAGCCTCAGCCAGCCAGTCAACTGGGTAAGATACCGTATAACCATAATCTTTATTGGCATAGGTGCCTAATGCCCCACTATCAATCAAACGACCAGAACTTATTGAATTAAGTGGGTCATAACCAGCTGCTAGTTCGGCGCCATCAGTATAGCCATCACTATCGGTATCTGGCAGATCGGCTTTGGTCCCCCAAATTTTCTCCTCTTCGTTCGTGAGCGCATCAAGGTCAGTATCCTTACTGGATGGCAATACTGTAGTGTTTGTGGAATTAGTTGCGTTAGTTATACTATTCGTGTTTGCCACATTGGTATTACTGTTGGTATTGCCATTTTCATTGACATTCGAATTCGTATTGGCGTTACTATTTACATTAGCGTTGACATTCTCGTTAGTATTATCATTAGCGTTAGCGTTAGTCAAGACGTTTGTATTAGCATTGTCATTTACAGAATTAGTTGTATTAACATTTGTCGTATTACTATTATTTGTATTTGTCGTTTCATTAGCATTTGTCGTATTTGTTTGATTTTCTACAACCACACCAGTATCACTAGGTTGATTTTGGCTAGGCAACACTTTGAAGATATAAAATATAACTCCACCAATTATACCAAGCACTGCTAAAACGATAATAATTATCAAAATAATAGTTAAGCCCTTATGCGCTTTTTTAGGGGTACCTGACCCGGCGGCTGGCGTTTGCTGTAAAAATTTATCTGGCATGGTGTACACTTGATCATCGCCGGACATTTGACCGGGTTGAGCTTGAATTGGTATTGGCACAGGAGTTGATGCTACTGAAGCCATGTTAGGCATGGCCATTGGTTGAGCTGGCGGCATTGTCATACCGGCTGGTGCTCCGGTCATCAC
>CAYYTZ010000029.1:0-11678 GCA_964474735.1 uncultured Gammaproteobacteria bacterium
GACGAATGTTTTATACGCGAGCTATCATTATACCGAGGGCGGTGCCAGCGATGATGAAATTGGCGGCGGGGTGTTATTAAGTGTTGATAATGGAATTACTTGGACAGATCTAGGTATGCCGAACGTACCGGCCGGCCCACTGGCAGTAGATGCAAACGGGCAGTTATTGGTTGGGTTGGGTGTAGAGCAAACAGACAGCGCAGCTACTCGTGGTATCTATCTTTTTAATGGTTCAACTTGGACACACTTAAGTGCTGCCACCACCGACGCAACTTACACCGCTTTAATAACTGATTTAGTTTACGACAACGACACAAATACCATGTTTGCTGTTTCGTCTGGAGCTGATATCGATGGAGAGGTGTTTAAAACTACTGATGCTGGAAGTTGGGAAAATTGGTTGATCATGGCGGCGAACGATATATCAAGTGGTTTTTGGGGACAGAGTATTGTGGTAAATACGCAAAATACTGATCAGATTTTTGTTAGTACAGCGCGCCCAGCTGGTACGGGTTATATTTATTCCTGCTCGGTTAGGGCTGATACTTGTGAAGTGTATTATCAAGGTCTGAAAGATGAAATATTTAACACGATGATATTTGATGGCTTAGTGACCGGATCAAATACTGGTATATATTCTTACCAAAGTAAAGCCAAGTTGCATTTGACTAAACAAACTAAACAACGTCGGATTGTCATTGAGTTAACTGATAAATCGACTAATCAAACGTTAAATAATCGGACGATAAGGCTATATCGCAAATTTAAAACTGCCGGCACGTTTAAATTGATTGACCGAATTAAAATTAAACATGGCCAAGCCACCTATACAGTAAACGCGCGCGGTGGAATTTTTCAAGGCCGCTGGCGTGCTAGCAAAGACGATGTAGGTGTTTATGCTGCTCAAACAACCTCCAAAAATGTAAGGTTCGTTTCACAGCTGTAGTAAATTATGAAGCAAGACATGGAGCAACCTGCACACAATCATCATGCCGTAATGGAGCTGGATTTTAAAAAACGGTTTTTTATTTCGCTAATATTAACTGTGCCATTGTTGGTTTTATCACCGATGGTTCAACAGTGGTTTGGTTTTAGTTTTACCTTTCCCGGTCACGGCTTGGTTCTTTTCAGCTTAGCGTCAGTGATTGCGTTGTGGGGTGGTAAGCCGTTTTACCGCGGCGCCAAGACTGAAATCGCCGCAAAAAATTTAGGCATGATGACGTTGGTAAGCATTGCGGTACTGGCCGGTTATCTTTACAGTATAGGTGCCACTTTCTTTTATTCGGCCATGGATTTTTATTGGGAAATAGCCACTTTAACTGTTTTTCTACTGTTAGGACATTGGTTAGAAATGCGGGCGGTGCGGCGGGCTAGCAGTGCTTTGAATGAATTAATTAAATTAATTCCACCACAAGCCAATCTTATCAAAGGCGATGAGGTTATTGTGACCGAGACAAAATTGCTCCAGCTTAATGACCTTATTCTCATTCGGCCGGGCGATAAGATTCCAGTTGACGGCGAAGTTGTTAAAGGAGTTAGTAGCGTTAATGAATCCATGTTGACGGGAGAAGCTAAACCAGTTACAAAACAGGTTGGCGACCAAGTGATCGGTGGAACGATCAATCAAGCTGGTGCCCTAACGGTTAAAGTAAGCAAAATTGGCAAGGATACGGCTTTGGCGCAAATTATTGCGTTAGTACGGCAGACGCAAAATTCTAAACCGCGTACCCAAAAAATTGCGGACAAGGCCGCTTCAGTTTTAACTATTACAGCTATCGTGGTTGGGGCGCTGACCTTTGGCTATTGGTCGATTTTTTCCACGGAAGGTACTTTGTTTGCCTTAACCTTGACTATCACGGTAATAGTAATCGCTTGCCCGCATGCTTTGGGTTTAGCTATTCCAACAGTAACTACAATCGCCACCACTTTAGCGGCAAAACATGGAATTTTGGTGCGAGATATGGAAGGAGTAGAAATGGCCAAGCGGCTGGATTATATCGTTTTTGATAAAACCGGCACTTTAACCGAAGGGAGATTTGGCGTGACTGATGTTTTGGCCAAAAATAATATAACCGAAACAGAATTGTTACGTTTGGCCGCGGCGGTAGAACGGAATTCTGAACATACTATTGCCCAGGCTATTTTTAATCACGCACAAGCTCAATCATTAAACTTACCTGAGGCGCAAGATTTTATAGCCGTGGCTGGAAATGGCGCTAAAGCTAAGGTAGATGGAAAAATGATTTATGTCGGGAATAGCGGTTATATGCAGTCTTTGCAGTTATCAATCGAAACACAAAAACGACAACTGGAAGATTTATCTCAGCAAGGCAAGACGGTGGTTTTTATGGCAACCGACGGAATGCTACTTGGCGTGATTGCCTTAGCCGACATAATTAAACCGGAATCCCTACCGACTATTGCAGCGTTGCAGCAGCGTGGTGTGAAAGTGGCCATGTTAACCGGAGATAATAGATTAACTGCCGCTTACGTGGCTAAACAATTAGGATTAGATACGTATTTTGCCGAAGTATTACCGCAAGATAAATCCAGTAAAATTAAAGAACTGCAACAACAAGGCAATATTGTGGCTATGGTAGGCGATGGGGTAAACGATGCTCCGGCGTTGACGCAGGCAAATGTTGGTATTGCCATCGGCGCTGGTACAGACGTTGCACAAGAAGCGGCCGAGATAGTTTTGGTTAGAAGCAATCCGCGCGATATTGTGAGTTTGATCAATTTGAGTTATGCGACGGTAGCAAAAATGAAGCAGAATTTATTTTGGGCGGCTGGTTATAATGTTATTGCCATTCCTTTAGCAGCCGGGGTACTTTATCCTTATGGCGTATTATTAAGGCCGGAATGGGGCGCTTTGTTAATGGCCGCCAGTTCGTTGATTGTGGTGGCGAATGCCTTGTTACTAAAGCGCTTGCCATTAGAATAATTACATGGCCATATCGCTAGCGCGTAAAAATTTATTTCATGAACCAAGTCGGTTCCTCATTAGTATTAGCGGTGTGGCTTTTGCGATTTTTTTGATGCTGGTTTTGTTGGCTTTATATCGTGGTTGGTCAGAAACTTTATCTAAATATATTTATAATGTAGATGCCGATATTTGGGTGATGCAAGCCGGCTCAATTGATATGTCGCATTCAATCTCTTTATTACCCAATACAATTGGTGATCAGTTGCGTGTCGTTAGTGGAGTAAAAACCGTTGATCCTTTGGTGGTTAATCGAGTAAGCTTAAAACTAGACGGTGAAGATGTAACTACTCGCATCATTGGTTTTGATACAATCAGTGATATTGGTAAGCCGGTTGATGTGATTTCTGGCCAAGCAGTGCCGGCAACGGGTGAAATAATCATTGACGAGATTGTGCATAAAGATCACGGCTTGGATATTGGTGAACAATTAACGATTCAAGATAATGCTTTTACCGTGGTGGGGATTGCATCCGGTGGACCATTATTTCAGCAATCATATATAACCCAAACGGATGCGCGAGCATTATTTCATCTGGAAGCTGTTACTAATTTTTTCGTTGTGTCGATCAATAGTGGAGAAAACATTGATAGCGTAATTAGTCGCATTGAAGCTGGTGTGTCCGGTGTGGACGCTAGAACAGAAGAAGAATTCGCCACCAATAACGAAAAAGAAATCATGGATAAATTTTTGCCAATTATTTTAGTACTGGTTTTCATTGGCTTTATTGTTGGCGTGGTGATTATTAGTTTGACGATTTATACTGCTACATTAGAAAAAGCGCGTGAATATGGCGTATTAAAAGCTTTGGGTGCACCGAATAGTTATTTGTATCGCGTGGTTTTAACTCAGTCTAGTCTGGCTGGAATTGGTGGCTTTATTGTTGGAGTAGCATTAACATATTTTGGCAGTGATATTATAAAAGGGATTGAACCGCTGTTCGTTACTTTGATTAAATGGCAAGACGTGGTTGCGGTAGCCGGACTAACCGTCATTATGATTATTTTTGCTGCGTATATTCCGTTGCGCCGTTTAATGAAAATTGATCCAGCGATTGTTTTTAAAGCCTAAAGTTTATGAATATCGTGCAAATTAAACAATTAAAAAAAATTTTTGGCCGGGGTGATGCGCAAGTTGTGGCTGTTGGCGATATTTCATTTACAGTAGCTCAAGGCGAAATAGTTTTAATTATGGGTCCATCTGGTTCAGGTAAAACTACTTTACTCACATTATTTGGTGGTTTATTAACTGTGACGGCTGGCACTATTAAGATAAACGACATTGACATAACTCAGGTGCCCAAACGAATGTTACCGTCTGTGCGTTTACAACAAATTGGATTTATTTTTCAAGCTTTTAATCTACTGCAGAATTTGACTGCATTAGAAAATGTACAAATTGTTGGGCAATTAGCTGGTCTAACAACAATTCAAGCCAAACAGCGCGCCACCAAGTTGTTAACAAAATTGCACATGGAAAAACGCTTGCAGCACTTACCAAGCGCATTATCCGGTGGACAGCAGCAACGAGTGGCAATTGCTCGAGCCTTAATGAATGAGCCGAAATTGATTTTAGCTGACGAGCCAACCGGTAATCTTGATTCGAAATCCGGTCATGAGGTGATGATGCTATTCCATAATTTGTCCAAGCAAGACGGAAGGACGGTTGTGATTGTGTCGCACGATGAACGTATTAAAGATATAGCAGATCGAGTTTTATGGATTGAGGATGGTAAACTGCATACTGTGCCGCCGGAACCAGAAAGTACGGTAGTCGACCGGGTTTGTGGCATGAAAATTGATGTAAAATATGCTCCGTTTTCCACGGAGATTGGAGAGAAAGACTATAAATTTTGTTCAGAGGACTGTCAACAAGAATTTTTGCAACAGCCAGAGAAATATCAGTTGAAATAATGGAAGGCGGCAACTTTTTTGTGTGGCCAGTGAGGCAGGCTGGACATAAAATATGCAATGGTATATCATACTACCGTATATAGTAGGTATATGACTTATCAAACGTTGGCAAAATCTTTCATACAAACCGCTTTAATGCTGATGTTAGTATTGTTGGCTTGGGCTTCGTATCATCAAATGATGAGTACGATGAGTACTATGCCAATGGATGCCATGGCCGATCACCAAGCTTCGCCAGTCAGTTGTTTAGCCTTTTGTTTTACCGCCAGCAAAATTGATATCAGTGAAATAATGCAGTCGGTTTTTTATTCTTTTACGCGAAGTTTAAGTGCACTGCAGATTTTGTTATTGATTAGCGTAGTGACGTTTATTGTTTTAAGTCGACAGCGCATTGATCAGTTGATTATTAGTTCGTTTGCGCGTGGGTTACGTTCATACTACCGGCAACAGCGTTGGAAATTCAAACTATTTTCACTTTGGACCAGCCTTTTTCAACAAGGGATCATCGCACCGCAAATCTACTCTTAAAGCTATAGTTTTGTTTCGGATTTATTTTATCCAATAAAATTATAGCTATGAGTGAACATTCATCAACTCACGATCGCATTCGGGTGCGCGGCATGACCTGCGCCAGTTGCGAAGTTATCATTGAACGTAAATTAAAACAAATAAACGGAATTCAGCACGTTAAAGTAAATCATACCACTGGTTGGTGCGAAATCGAACACGATTCCACTGTGCCATTATACCTAAAAGATCTTAAAAATGTTTTGCACGAAAACGGGTATCGTCTTTGGTCAGAAAGTGCAGATAGTGTGCAAAAACAACAACATCACTGGAGAGAGTTTGGCGTAGTGTTGATTATTTTGTTTGTGGCTTATACCTTGTTAAAAACTTTAGGGTTATTTTCTCTTTCTACGTCGGTTGATACTTCAATTAATTTTGGGGCGATATTTGTAATTGGCTTAGTGGCGGCGGTATCAACCTGCACGGCTTTAGTTAGTGGTTTAATATTAAGCGTTTCAGCCAAGTACAATGAGTTACATCAAGCCGCGACAAAGTGGCAGCGGGTTAAACCGCATTTGCTCTTTAATCTTGGTCGTTTAATTTCGTACTTTGTCTTGGGTGGCGTAATTGGGTTGATTGGCCAGGCCATCACCCCATCACCATTTTTTACCGGCATATTAACGATCATTATTTCAATTGTCATGATTTTGCTTGGCATTGACATTCTGAAGTTATTTCAGGGCAAACGGTTCATTCCAAAAATGCCCAAGTGGTTCAGCCAGAAAATGTATAATTTGACCGAAAGCGATCATCCCTGGATACCATTTATCTTGGGTAGTCTGACGTTCTTCTTGCCCTGTGGTTTTACTCAGTCAATGCAACTCTACGCTTTGACCACAGGTAGTTTTTGGCAAGGAGGAATTACTATGCTGGTCTTTGCGCTAGGTACACTACCGGCGTTGCTGGGCATTGGCATGTTAGCCAGTTTTGCTAAAGGGTCTTTTGCGCGCTATTTTATGAAGTTTTCCGGAGCCATGGTGTTAGTGTTAGGATTGTATAATTTTAATAATGGTTTGGCCTTAGCTAATATTCAGCCAGCTAATTGGTTTAGTAATTCGTCTAGTGCCACCGCGAACAATGAAGTTGCAAGTGTGACTGATGGTAAACAAATTATTAACATGGCGGTTGAGGGTATTTCGTATTCACCGGCTTCGTTTACAATTAAACTAGGTGTTCCGGTCGAATGGCATATTGACGGAGCAGCCGCTCAAGGTTGTGCGCAAATCCTTACCGTGCCGAACCTGAACATATCCAAACAGTTATCAACCACCACGGATAATGTTATTACTTTTACTCCCACGCAAGTTGGTCGACTGAATTTTTCTTGCCCAATGGGTATGGCCCGCGGCAGTTTCAACGTTATTCCTTAATCAAGCAACCTTAAATTTATGTCACAACTTTACACCTTTACAATTTCCGGCATGACCTGTCATGCCTGTGAAAAATTAATTACTATGGATTTGGCCGAGGCTGATTTCACACCTAAATCAATTAGCCATCAAGCTGGTTTGCTGACTATAGCTATAGAGCCGGCTGATATTGATCGGGTTAAGCAAGCCATTCAGCAAAGTGGAACGTATATTGTTACCACTGTTCAAGCAATTGTATGAATACAAACACCCCAAAGCGTGTTAACTTGTCGTTGACCGGCATGCATTGTGCATCGTGTGCGAATATTATTGAGCGTTCACTAAAAAAAGTGGCTGGTGTACAACAAGCTAGTGTTAATTTTGCGGCCGAAAAAGCGCTAGTAACCTATGATGAAAGCAGCGCCACCTTGCCACAATTAGTGGCGGCAGTAGAAAAAGCCGGGTACAAAGCCCAAGAAGTGAACCCTCAAGATACCGAATTTGAAACGCGAAAACGGCAAAGTGAAATAAAAAACTACTGGAAAAGATTAATCTTCAGTTTAATTCTTAGTTTGCCGATGTTGTATTTCATGCTGCTGGATTTTTTTGGTTGGTTACCGGGCGCGTCGGCATTTTTACCGTATGTCGGAATTATTTCTTTGGCCTTAACCACTCCGGTACAATTCATCATTGGGGCTGGTTTCTATAAAGGAGCTTGGGCTTCGTTACGGATGAAAACGTTTAACATGGACAGTTTAATTGCCATTGGCACTTCGACGGCGTACTTTTACAGTTTAGTTAATTACGTTGTTTATGCGATAAACAATCAAACCCTAATTGGAGTTAATGGAGCAAAAATTTCTGAGCTCTATTTTGAAACAGCGGCTTTTTTGATCACTTTTGTTGTGCTGGGTAAATGGTTAGAAACGCGCACCAAAGGTCGAACGTCCGATGCCATTCGCAAATTAATGGGTCTGCAAGCTACCATCGCACGGGTAATTCGTAACGGCATTACTACAGATATTCCAATTGCGGATGTGGTACTGGGTGATCGAGTAATTATTCGGCCGGGTGAAAAAATTCCTGTTGATGGAAAAATTGTCAGCGGGTCGTCGGCTGTAGATGAGTCTATGATAACCGGCGAAAGTTTACCAATCGAAAAACAAGTTGGCGATACGGTAATTGGCGGTACAATCAATAAAGTCGGCAGTTTTGAATGCACCGTAACTAAAATCGGCAGCGCCACCGCTTTAGCACAAATTATTCGTTTGATTGAAGAAGCTCAAGGTTCCAAGGCACCAATTCAAAATCTGGCCGATAGAATTTCGGCACGGTTTGTACCAATCGTGATTGGTGTCGCTATTTTAACTTTTTTAATTTGGTACTTATTCCTAGGAGCTAGCTTGACCTTTGCCCTGATGGCCTTTACGGCGGTGATTGTGATTGCTTGTCCGTGTGCTTTAGGTTTAGCCACACCAACAGCGTTGATGGTGGGAACAGGCAAGGGTGCGGAACATGGTATCTTAATAAAAGGCGGAGAACCACTGGAAGCTGCTTGTTCAATTACCGCTGTCGTTTTTGATAAAACGGGAACGATTACAAAAGGAAAGCCACAAGTCACGGAAGTGATTAGTGCGGGATTGACCGATGAAACTGAAATATTGGCAATTACCGCCAGTTTAGAAAAACTATCCGAGCATCCCTTAGCCGAGGCAATTTATGGTTACGCTCAAGAAGAAACTGTAGCTTTAAAAACCGTTGAACAATTTAAAGCTATTCCGGGGCATGGCGTTGAGGGGGCAATCGCTGGAGTGCGCTATTTTTTTGGCAATCGCAAATTAATTACCGCGCGCTTGAAATTATCAATCGATATAGTTCAACCAAAATTAGTGCAGCTAGAAGAACAAGGTAAAACCGCTATGTTGCTGGCAACCGAACAAGAGTTATTAGGAGTGATTGCCGTTGCCGATACCATTAAAGAAACTTCAAAGGAAGCGATTGCTAAATTACAGAATTTGGGCATTGAAACGTATTTGCTGACCGGAGATAATCAGCGCACGGCTTTTGCCATTGCTCAACAAGTTGGTATTACAAATGTGTTGGCCGAAGTATTACCACAACATAAAGCCAATGAAGTAAAAAAATTACAACAAGCGGGGAAACGCGTGGCGATGGTGGGGGATGGTATTAATGACGCGCCCGCTTTGGCGCAAGCTAATTTGGGTATTGCCATGGGTTCCGGCACAGACGTGGCTATGGAAACCGGCGGAATTATTCTGATGAAAAGTGATCTAAATGATGTGGTAACAGCGTTTCAGTTGGCCAAAGAAACCATGGGTAAAATCAAACAAAATCTGTTTTTTGCTCTGTTTTATAACGTTATCGGTATTCCCATTGCAGCGCGAGTTTTTGCGGGATTTGGCTTGGTGTTAAAACCGGAATTAGCTGGTTTAGCCATGGCTTTTAGTTCAATCTCGGTGGTGGGCAACGCGTTGCTGCTCCGTGGGTTTAAGCCAAGACGGAAAAATTACTTATCATTAATTGCGCCGTTCGTTTTAGTGATACTTTTTACCGGAGTGTTCGTAGAATTTGCTCGGCTAAGCAGCGTTATGTAAGGTTGAGCTGATCAGCCGGCTTGACTGCTAGCTGGTTATCCAGTAGTGTGTGCAACTGTATGTCCGATCAACCCGTCGTAATTCGTTTTAACAACGTTACTTACAATTACAGTGAAGTTAAATGTATCTTGAAAGAGGTAAATTTTTCGGTGCGGGCTAATGCCAAAATTACTATCATGGGACAAAATGGCGCCGGTAAAAGTACCATGTTTAAATTACTCACTCAACAAATTAAACCGACCAAAGGCAATATTCATATTCAACCGGGCGCTAGCATCGCTTTAGCGCAACAAGTTGTACCCCGGGCCAGTTTAGAGCAAACGGTCTTAGAGTTTTTTGCCAGCGCTTTTCCAGAAAAAGTTTATGATTTGGACCGTCGCATTAAACGAGCGTTTGAAGCGGTCAATATGACCTTGCCGTTAGATCGGCTGGTCCGGCAGTTATCTGGCGGTCAGCAAGCCCGCTTACTATTAGCCCAAGCCTTAATTCAGGAGCCTGATATATTGTTATTAGATGAACCGACCAATAATCTTGATGCGGCTGGCATTGATCATTTAACCGGCTTTCTATTAGGTTACGATAAAACCGTAATTGTTATTTCTCATGATGCTGGTTTCTTAAACATCTTTACTGATGGAGTTTTACATTTAGATGTGTTTACTCACACCGTGCAACAATTCGTGGGTAACTACTATGATGTCGTCGAAGAAATTTCTGCGCAGATAGAACGTGAGCAACGCGCCAATGCGCAATTACGGCGCAATATTCAAGACCGTAAAGATAAAGTAAACTTTTTTTCTCATAAAGGTGGTAAGATGCGGGCCTTAGCTAGTAAATTACGTGAAGAAGTAGCCGAAAGTGAAGCTAGTTTAGTAGATGTGCGTCAGGAAGATAAAACTATTCGACCGTTTAAAATTCCGGCCCAAGCTATTAGCAATCCAATTGCTCATTTACGTGGTGTAAAGGTTATAGCAAATCACAAAGCCGAGCATAAAAAAGTTGATGTAACTTTACGCAAAAAAGATCTAGTACATATTATTGGTCCCAATGGTATTGGTAAAACTACTCTACTTGAAGCGTTAGCCAAAAAAGATAATCCAGATTTACAAATTATGCCGGATGTTCGGGTAGGGTATTATCAGCAAGATTTTTCTGGTTTAGATTATGACATTACCCCACTTGCTGCTCTAAAAGCGGTTCAAGTTGATAGTGTTGGAGTACAGCCACTTTACCAGGCAGCTGCCCATTTTTTATTGACGGGTGAAATATTAAATAATCCGATCGGTTCGTTATCAGAAGGACAAAAGGGGTTATTGTGCTATGCGCGGTTTATGGTGCAAACGCCAGGTTTATTAATATTAGATGAGCCCACTAACCACATTAATTTTCGTCATTTGCCGGTAATTGCCCAAGCCTTGAATGATTTTGAAGGGGCCATCCTTTTAGTTTGTCACGATCAAGAATTTTTATCACAACTTAAAATTACGCAACGGTTAGATTTAGAAACTTTGCGCTAATATTGCTAAAGCCGAGGGTTTGCAGTAAGATACCGCCGGTGCATTCCGCACTTGTTCGTTCCCAACGGAGGGGTCTCATGTTCGCATTCGCTTTCCACATTCCGGCTGCTTTTCGCGCCTTCATCTACCGCCTGCTTCACCCGACCGTGCTCATCATCGGAGGGTCAAGGGGCATCGGATTGGCCTTGGGAAAACAATGGGCGCGTTTCGGCGGAAAAGTTCTGCTAGCTGCCCGCTGGACCAAGGGCAAACCCACAAACTTGCCCACCGGTATCTCTATCATCGAGTACGACGTCACAGACAAAGATGGTGCGGCAAAGTTCGTTCAGGACGTCATCGCTCACTTTGGTGGCATGCCCAACCACATCTACTACAACGTTGGCTATTCGCCTGAAAAGGAGACCGCCGATCAATTCGATGATGTGGCAGACACCAACTACAAGGGCAACGCTCGGTTGATGATGATGTTTGCCGAAAAGTGGAAGAGTCTAGGTAAACGAAGCTGCAAATTCTACGTCATGTCATCATACGTGGTGTTCATGAACCTGCCGAACTGTACGGTTTACAGATCGACGAAAGTCGCTCTCGAATCGATAGCTCTTAGCATAGAGCTCATGTTCGGTATTCCGTGCTACGTCATCAACCCTGGTGTGGTCGACACCGAAATTTGGCTGATGGCCGGTGGATTGGTGGATTGGATGAAGCTGGGCTTGCTGATGATGATCGCCACTTC
>CAYYTZ010000030.1:0-1837 GCA_964474735.1 uncultured Gammaproteobacteria bacterium
GCAAAAAAGAACAGGGCCCAGATTTTTTATTGGAAATGCGTCATTTATGGTTGCGTTCACCCAAGCAGTGGGCAATTCAACGGATTCGCAATTCCGTTATTAATGCTACCTACCAACACCTTAACAGTCAGCATTTTATAAAAATTGATGCGCCAATTCTGACGCCAAATTCTTGTGAAAGCGTTACGGAATTATTCCAAATGGATTATTTCGATCAAGGTAAAGCCTATTTAACGCAAAGCGGTCAACTATATATTGAAGCGGCCATTTTTTCACACGGTCGAGTATTTGACTTTGGTCCGGTGTTCCGCGCCGAAAAATCTAAAACCCGTCGCCACTTAACCGAATTTTGGATGATGGATGCAGAAGCCGCATTTGTAGATTATGTTGGCAACATGGATATTCAAGAGCAGTTAATTAAAGCGATTGTGAAATATGTCTTGGAGAATAATCAAAAAGAATTGACCATTTTAGAACGAGACCTCAAACCCCTGCAAACTGTTTTAGAAAAACCTTTTGTGCGCATTACTCATGTTGAGGCGGTCAAAGAATTGCACAAATTAGGTAGTCAAATTGCCGAAGATGACGATTTAGGCGCTCCCGATGAAACATTAATTACGCAACAACACGATGTGCCGGTATTCGTGATGAAGTATCCAGCCAAAGTAAAAGCCTTTTATATGCAACCGGATGCAACTGACCCCACACACGTTTTATGTTCCGATTTATTAGCACCCGAAGGTTTCGGAGAAATTATCGGTGGTTCACAACGTATTCACGATTACGATTTACTTGTCCAAAAATTGGCAGAGTATAAATTACCGCGCAAAGAATATGAATGGTATTTAGACTTGCGTAAATTCGGTTCCGTACCACATTCCGGTTTTGGCTACGGTTTAGAACGGATTACAGGATGGTTAAGTGGCACTCAACATATTCGTGAAACTATTCCATTTCCTCGCATGATTAATCGCATTTACCCATAATATTCATGAAACGAACTTTAATACTAGAAACACCACAGCACATTGGCGAAGAAGTCATTTTGCAGGGCTGGGTGCATTGTCGTCGCAATATGGGTAAAATGGTTTTTATTGATTTGCGTGATGCTAGCGGAGTTTGTCAGGTGGTATTTTTACCCAATCATCCGGAGGCTTTAGCTAAAGCGACCGAATTAGGTTGCGAATTCGTGGTTAGTATTAAGGGTAAAGTTAATCAGCGACCACCAAAACAGGTGAAGGCCGATCAACCAACCGGTAGTGTGGAAATTGAAGCCCTTAGTTTAGAAATATTGAACGTTTCAGCGGTGCCGCCATTTGAAATTGAAGATGAGTTTAAAAATGAGGTTAATGAAGAGTTGCGATTAAAATATCGTTATCTAGATTTACGACGAGCGCGCATGCAACGCAACATACGTTTGCGCAGTACTTATGTGCAAAAAGTGCGTGAATATTTATTTGCTAAAGGTTTTACGGAAATTGAAACGCCGTTGTTAACCAAAGCCACTCCAGAAGGTTCGCGCGATTTCCTAGTTCCGTCACGAAAATATCCCGGGAAATTTTACGCCTTACCGCAATCGCCACAGCAGTATAAGCAATTGCTTGTGGGGAGCGGCTTTGAAAAATATTTTCAAATTGCACGGTGTTTACGGGATGAAGATTTACGGGCCGATCGGGGCTACGAACACACCCAGTTAGATATTGAAATGGCCTTTGTTGATTATAACGACGTCTTAGATTTGGCTGAGGGCATGATAACTCAAGTAGTCGAAGCGCTTGGATATACGATAAAACAAAAACCATTTCCACGTCTTACTTATAAAGAGTCAATGGAAAAA
>CAYYTZ010000030.1:1937-11231 GCA_964474735.1 uncultured Gammaproteobacteria bacterium
CGCGCACACAAACCGGAAATTCTTAAAGCGACCTATAAAGTAATGGGGTATTCAGAAGCCGAGATTCAATCTAGTATTAGACATATGTTAGAGGCGTTTACCTTTGGACAGCCACCACACGGAGGCATTGGTCTGGGCCTAGAGCGAATGTTAATGAATTTAACTGGTGAAGCGTATTTACGCGAGGTGCAAGCTTTCCCCATGACCACTCATGGTCATACCGCCGTGATGGATGCACCGTCAGTCATAGAGGCTGAACAATTAAATGAGTTAGGAATTAAGTCGACAGCGAAATAATATCAATATGCGTAATTTTTTTCGTTTTCTCGCAGTTAGTTTATTAAGCTGTGTACCAATGGTTGCGGCAGCGGATGGTTTTGTGGTTGCTCCACCAAACTACACCATTACGGAAACCAGCCAACAAGCGGTAATTGTCTATGACAACGATACAGACCTTGAAACCATGATGATTAGTATGTCATATCAAGGTACGGCCACAGATTTTGCTTGGTTGATTCCTACTCCCAGTAAACCAGAAATTGATCGTGGCTCTCATGATTTGATTTCTGCCATTGAGGAAAAAATAAATCCTAATCAAGCAACAGAAAAAAACGTAGTATACGATGCTGGATTGAGTGGTATGGAATTAGATGCTATGCCACAGACCGTTACTGTTGTTGATGTTAAACAAATCGATTATTACGATGCCACAGTATTAGAGGCCACTTCAGCCACGGATTTAGTAACTTGGTTAAACACTAATGGTTATAATTTTCCGGCAGATTCTACCTATCTTTTAACTGATTACATCACGAATGGTTGGTATTTTACGGCCCTAAAAATTCAAAACACGGTTAATACTGATACCGTTACAGCTGATCTTAAAAGTGGCAAAGGTACGCCGGTTCAGTTATCTTTTCAGGCGAAAAATTTAGTCTATCCGTTACGGATTTCTGCTATTACGCAAACGGAGCAACCCCTGAATGATAATCCATTTGCCGATAAAATAAGTCCAACAATCGATACGGCTCAGCCTATTACATTGTATGTTTTTACCGATAGCAAAGTTGAAGTCAATGGTTTTTATACTAGTTATGCTGATTGGATGAAACGTGACGACATTGAAGCGTTTGCCACTGATACGAATGGTAACCCTTGGGTGACTTTAGCCAATCGTAAATATTTTTTAACAAAATTATATGCTACGATGGCGCCCAGCGAAATGACCGAAGATGTTTTTCCTAAGGCGGCAGATAATAATAAAACGGTGGATACGAATCGAGCACACTGGGAAACCGAAGATATTTTAGCAGCAATCTTGGTGGCAATATTTATGTCGGCGTTAGGTTTGGTTCTAACGATCTTTTCACCTTTTGGTTTATTGACAGTTAGTATGACAATTTTACGTGGTCGTACTACGAGCCAGGGTTGGCGCATTTTCGCCCAATTAATGCAGTGGGTAGCATATTTATTCATTGTTGGTTTGAGTGTTATTATTCTCTACATGTTGGCACAGGAAATGACCCTTAGTCAGTTCATCCATGATTGGAAATACAGCTATTCAAAAGACGAAGCATATTTTACATTAGCGGCCTTAATAACAATTGGTTTTGTTAATATAGTATTTTTCTGGACCCCAATAATACAATCTATTATTTTATTCCGTCGTAATCGGAAAAAAATCGCCTAATTCATGGCTTATCAAATTGCTCTAGAACAATATCAAGGACCGCTCGATGTTTTATTGCAATTAATTGAGCAGGAAAAGTTGAATATCACCGATATTTCGTTGGCCGATATCACGGAGTCGTTTTTGCAGCACTTAGATAAAGTTGAAGAGCTGTACCCAGAAGAGCTGGCTGATTTTTTAGTAGTAGCTACTCGTTTGCTCTATATCAAATCACGCGTCCTGTTACCGTATTTAATTCGAGACGATGATGAGCCGATTGTAGATTTAGCCGAACATCTTAAAATCTATAAAGAATTTCGTGATGCCAGCTTAGCCCTAGAACAACGTTTAAGTGAAAGAGCTTTCGCCATGCCTCGGCCGGTGCGCGCTGCACAATTTGAAGCCGTTGAATTTGCTCCACCCAAACGCGTTACCACTGAAGATTTACACGATTTATATGTTGGGGTAGTTGACCGCTTGGAAACTGTCATTAAAATTCCCCAAGCCGCTATTCGTAAAGCAATTACTCTAAAAGAAAAAATTACTGCATTGTACACCGTATTGCGTCAACATCAGCGGGTACAATTTAGTGCGCTGATTAGCGATTCAACTGATCGGATGAATGTGGTGCTTACGTTTTTAGCAATTTTGGAGTTAGTTAAACAAAACTCCGTTTCCGTAGAACAAACTGAACAATTTAGTGATATACTCATCGTATGCCAAGAAACTACCAACGCGAATTAGAAGCAGTATTATTCATGCAGGCCAAACCGGTCAGCTTTACTAAACTAGCCAAGTGGTTAGGCAGTGATGCTTCTACCGTAGAAACTGCCGCCCAAGGGCTGGCTGCTCAATACAAACAACAAAACAGCGGTTTGCAGCTTAGTTATACCGAAAGTGAAGTACAATTAACCACTGCTGGCGATACCCATGAATTGATCGCAAAAATTGTTAAAGACGAACGTACTGGAGAATTAACCAAACCATCATTGGAAACTCTGGCCATTGTTGCATATCGTTGTCCAATCACCAAAGCTGAATTGGAAGCAATTCGTGGTGTCAACTGCAGTCTAATACTGCGCAATTTGTTGATTCGCGGTCTGATTACTGAAACCTTTGATAAAACCAAAGGCATTGAAGTTTATGATATTACGCCGGAGTACTTACAGATGTTAAATGTTACCAGCGTAAAAGATTTACCGGATTATGATCGTTTGCATCGCGATATTAAAATTGGTGAACGTTTAGCTCTATTGGAAAAACCCGGAGATTTTTTTCAAGCGCAAATAGATAATCAATCAGCTGATGCGGCTGAACAGTCAGCTGCCGAAGCTGCCGTCACCGCCGACGCAGCTACTGATCCGTCAGCTGAATAAACCACCATGGGGGAGTTGGTCCGCTTAAATAAATATATTGCTAATTTATCGATGTATTCACGCCGTGAGGTTGATGCTTTTATTTCTGCCGGACAAATTAGTTTAAACGGTGAGCGTGTTACTGAGTTGGGCGTAAAAATTGACCCAGCCAATCCACCAACCATTTTCATTCGTGGTCAAATATTTCAAAATAAACCACGGCGCTGTACTTATTTAGCACTAAATAAGCCGGACGGCTATGTTGTAACCAGGGCGGAATTTTTGACCGAACATTCAATCATGGAACTGGTGCCAAAGAGCTTGAACCATCTTAAGCCGGTTGGTCGTTTAGATAAACACAGTACCGGTTTACTGATACTAACCGATGACGGTGATTGCATTCAAACCATGACGCACCCCAGTTTTCAACATGAAAAAGAATATATTGCGCGGACAAAATATCCCATCACACCAGGCGATTTAAAAGCGTTTGCCGATGGTATCCATTTAGAAGAAGGGAGAACTGGTAAGGCTGATGTGCAACAATTAGATGAGAAGCGCTTTAAAATTATTTTGCGGCAGGGTTGGAACCGACAAATTCGTCGTATGGTGGAAGCCAGACAAAATCGCGTAGTTGGTTTACAACGCATTCGGGTTGGTAATTTTTCACTGGGCACGTTACCATTAGGACAATGGAAAATAATCCAGCGAACCGATTTGTATGATTAACGACCTGCTGTGGGTTTTAATATTAGTGGCCACTACCACCACTGGTATTTCGTTACCGCAAGTTATCGAGACAGATTACCGGCAAGTACCGCATTATCAAGAAGATAATACGTTGCAGGTAGCGGTATTACCGACGCCAAAATTACGCGCCACCCCAACAAAAATTGATAATGATTTTGGACCGACTCTTTCTGCGCGGGCGGCGATTGTTATGGATAAAACCAGTGGGGCAATTTTATGGGAAAAGAATCCCGATGCTCAAGTGCCGATTGCTAGTATTACTAAGTTAATGACGGCGGTTGTAGCGCAAGACTACATTACAAATTGGGATGAAACCTATACATTAACTTGGGGCGAAATCAGTTTAGGTGGCTCAACTTTTGCCGGTGGCGTGGGTGATACGTTCACAAAAGCCGATTTATTAAAGGCCGCTTTAGTTGGTTCGGCCAATAATGCCGCAGCTGGTTTAGCGCATAGCACCGGTATGCCGGAAGATCAATTTGTCACGGCGATGAATGCGAAGGCTCAATTATTAGGGATGTCTAACACTTTATATACTGAACCAACTGGTTTAGAAGTGGGTGATGTTTCCAGTGCCCGTGATTTAGCTGTGTTGATGCGCTCCCTTACTGCGTATGATCGAATATTGGAACCGATGGGGCAACGAGAACATCGTATGGTGCGCCGTGGAACTGATGGTCAACCATTGGCTGATAGTTCTGATATTGTTGTAAATACTACTAACCGACTAATTAAAAATAACGACCCATTAATTGTAGCCGGAAAAACCGGATTCACATACGAAGCGGGGAATTGTTTAGTGACACTAGCGCGCAATGCCGATGGTCATGAAGTAATTGTAGTAGTGCTTGGAGCGCCCGATGAAACCACGCGTTTTACCGAAAACCATGATTTAGCGCAATGGGCGTTTGATCATTATCGCTGGTAGCGTTTGTGCGCTATCAAGTTACCATGAACATCGTAGATTTTGATGTGTGCGTGACCCACGGCGTCCGTTAAAAAATCGTTATACGTAAGATTTAAAATTTCATTTTTACTACGGGCAGAGAATTTTTGTGGTTGCAAAGTAAGCCCGTTATAATTAGCTTGATCTAAAGTTGTAGTCGATTGTGCAGCTAGACCGTGCCTAGTATTAAAATTAAGAGTTTTTGTCTGCATTGGTTGGGCAGAATGATTATAACTTGTCACGATCACTCGGTTAACATCTAGCTCACGGCGGGAGATTTTTAAACGTAACTGTAAAGCAGTAGCCTGAGATGAAACTTGCAGTCCAAGGTGGTTATTTTGCGGGTAGGTTAAAAAAGTCAAAGGATTAATATGCGGGTCAAAGCCGGTAGTATTGCAGGCGGCTTCGAGTGAACAAGTTGTACCAACCCGAATTTCAAAATGTAAATGCGAAAAATTTGTATCGCCAGATTTACCAATATAACCAAGTGTGTCTCCCGCTTGCACAGACTGGCCCTCGGTTAGGTTAGTGGCCACGCTAGCTAAGTGCATATACAAAGAGTAATAGGTTGTTTGCGCTTGTCCATGAAAATACCAAGGTTGTTCGAAGTGATGGCGCACGATTATTGTCGTTCCGCTGGAATAATACGGCGAAGCGGGGTCATTATCTGAATAAACCCGAAATACCGTGCCATCAGCTGCTGCCACAACTTTATCCGCGCGATCACCTGGAATATCAATACCGCGATGAAAATCGTAGCGGTAATTCTCCGAAGCTTGTAAACGCGGTCCAAAAGTTGAGCTTAATTTGTTCCAGGGTTTTGTGAATGTTATTGGCCACTCAAGTTGGGGATCGCTTGTTGCCTTTAGACTAGTGGGTAAAAATATTAGTAATACCGTCATTAGTATTGCCAGCGATTTTTCATTTATAAGCATACATCTAGTCTAACATTTTTATATGTTCTTGACATGATTAAACTATTAAGATAACCTTGGCACATGCTACGCCACATTAAAACCGCCAATTTAATTCTTAACCTCGGTCTTACTATTTTGGTGGTTGGATAGCTTAGGTGTAAATAAATAATTAACCTTACTCTCCCGCCACTCAAGCGGGAATTTTTAATAATATGGAGAAATTGTACATTTTTGATACTACTATGCGTGACGGTGAACAAGTTCCGGGGGCTAGTTTGCAGACTCAGCAAAAAGTAATGTTAGCCAAACATTTGGCTCGGCTGGGTGTAAACGTAATTGAAGCGGGATTTCCGATATCCAGTCCGGGCGATTTTGCGGCCGTAGAAGAAGTATCTAAAGTGGTAGGAGATATTACAGTGTGCGCCTTAACTCGTGCCGTCAATAAAGATATTGATGCTGCCGTCCAAGCGCTACGTTTTGCCAAGCATCCACGTATTCATACCGGCATTGGATCATCAGATGTTCATATTAAATATAAATTCAAATCAACACGGCCAGAGGTGTTAGCGCGCGGGGTGGCGGCGGTAAAATACGCCAAACAATCAATTGAAGAAGTGGAATTTTATGCCGAAGACGCCAGCCGGGCGGAAAATGCTTTTCTAGCTCAAATGATTGAAACGGTGATTGCCGCCGGTGCTACCATGGTTAATATTCCCGACACTACTGGATACTGCATGCCAGAAGATTTCTTCGAAAAAATAAAATATTTAGGCGATCACGTTAAAGGTATAGAAAATGTAATTATTAGTGTGCATTGCCATAACGATTTAGGTTTAGCTACCGCCAACACTTTAGCTGGAATAAGAGCCGGAGCCAGACAAGCGCAAGTAACTGTCAACGGAATTGGCGAGCGGGCTGGCAATGCATCCTTAGAAGAAGTAGTGATGGCCTTAAAAACTCGGCGCGCTCAACCATATGAAATTGACATCAACACTAAGGAAATTGTTCCGGTCAGCCAATTGGTGTCAGAAACAATGGGTTTGCCTATCCAAGCTAACAAAGCGATTGTTGGTGCAAATGCCTTTGCTCATTCATCGGGTATACACCAAGACGGTGTCTTAAAGTTTCGCCAGAATTACGAAATTATTGATCCAGCCATGGTGGGGGCGGCTGAATCAAAAATTATATTAACTGCTCGGTCTGGTCGAGCCGCTTTACGTTACCGCTTGCAACAGCTGGGCTTTGAGTTAAATCAACCAGAAAAAGTAGATGCAGTTTATCAAAAATTCTTAACTGTAGCCGATAAACAAAAAGAAGTTACCAATGCAGATTTAATGGAATTAATGGCCACGGTCGTTTAGTGATAACTATGAAACAGACGCTTTATGAAAAAATATGGAACGCCCATGTCGTGCGCACTAAAAACGCTGAGCCTACTTTATTGTATATAGATTTACATTTAATTCACGAAGTCACTTCTCCACAAGCGTTTGCTGGCCTAAAAAAACGTGGTTTGGCGGTCCGTCAACCTAATTTAACCCTGGCCACGATTGACCATTCAGTGCCGACTCGTAATGTAGCTACATTGCCTTGGGCTGATAAGTTAGCCTATAAGCAAGTGCAGGAACTTATAAATAATTGTCAGCAATATGGTATCAAATTATTGGAGCTGGATAACAATCAGCGCGGCATCGTTCATGTTGTTGGCCCGGAACTTGGATTAACCCAGCCAGGAAAAACTATAGTTTGTGGTGATAGTCATACCTCCACTCATGGGGCCTTTGGAGCACTGGCCTTTGGCATAGGCACATCAGAAGTAGAGCATGTTTTAGCCACGCAATGTTTATTGCAGAACAAAACTAAAACTATGGCTATTACAGTGAATGGCAGTTTACCCAAAGGTGTTTACGCCAAAGACATCATATTAAAAATTATTCAGCAAATTGGTATTGGTGGGGGGAATGGATACACGTTTGAATATCGAGGTGAGGCGATTGAACATTTATCTATGGAAGGGCGCTTGACGCTGTGCAATATGAGTATCGAAGCCGGAGCGAAAACGGGCTTGATTGGTGTTGATGAAACAACCCTACAATATTTAACCAAATATGTTCGCACTAATTCCGAGGCAGAATATAAGCAATTTTATAGCAATTGGCAGCAGTGGACGAGCGATCAAGACGCCGTATTTGATAAAACCATAGAGTTGAATGCGTCGTTTATCAAGCCAATGGTAACTTGGGGAACAAATCCCAGCATGTCCGTAAGCATTGATGAATTATTACCCCAACCCATTACTACGGATGAAATCAAAGCTTACGAATATATGGGTTTAAAACCGGGTCAGCCGATTAATGGGCAGACCGTAGACGTAGTTTTTATTGGCAGTTGCACTAATTCCCGGATTGAAGATCTGCGTGTAGCAGCGGAAATTATGCGCGGTCAGCAAGTGGCCATAGGAAAACAAGTGTTAGTAGTCCCTGGCTCACAAGCGGTTAAACATCAAGCCGAAGCCGAAGGTTTATGCGATATTTTTGAAGCGGCTGGGGCGGATTGGCGCGAACCTGGTTGTAGTATATGTTTGGCTATGAATGGTGATAATGTGCCAGCCGGAAAATACTGCGCGTCAACTTCAAATCGCAATTTTATTGGTCGACAAGGTAAAGGGGCTCGTACTTTTTTAGTTTCTCCAGCAATGGCGGCGTTGGCTGCTATCAAAGGGCAGTTAGCTGATGTGCGAGAATATTTATAAAAATATGATACAAAAATTTAAACCGATAACATCTTTAGTTGCGCCACTGCTGATCGATAATATCGACACCGATCAAATCTGTGCGGCCGAGTTTTTAAAAATTACCGATAAAAGTGGTTTGGGCCAGCAACTATTCGCCAATTGGCGAACTCAGCCGGATTTTATATTGAATCAAAAACCATATCGTGCCACGCAAATTCTATTAGCTCATAAAAATTTCGGTTGCGGTTCATCACGGGAACATGCGGTTTGGGCCTTAAAACAATATGGCTTTAAAGTTATTATCGCCAGTTCTTTTGCCGATATTTTTAAAAGCAATGCCCTAAAAAATGATTTACTGGCGATAGAATTACCGCTATCGGTAATTGATCTTATGCATCAAGCAGTCATGACTGTACCACAATCTATTACGATTGATTTAGTCCAGCAGCAAGTTATTTGGAATGAAACAAAAATTACCTTTGCTATAGACGCCTATTCAAAAAACCGGATAATAAATGATCTTGATGATATTAGCTATACATTAACATTTAACGAATTAATTACCGCCTATGAAAAAGCGCATCCTAGTATTGGGTGGTGACGGCATTGGCCCAGAAGTTACCGCTCAGGCCGTAGCCATTCTGCAGGCCATTGGCAAGAAATTTAGCCACGAATTTACTTTTACGGAAGAATTAATCGGTGCGGCGGCAATTACTGCTACTGGTGAAGCTTTGCCCCAGGCCACCATAATTTCGGCTCAAACTGCAGATGCAATATTATTAGGTGCGGTTGGATTACCGGAATATGATAACAAACCCAACAGTCCCGTTAGACCAGAACAAGGATTGTTAAAATTACGTCAGATTTTAGACTTATACGTCAATGTGCGGCCAGTTCGTTTGTTTGCGGAATTAATTAACGCC
>CAYYTZ010000031.1:0-11189 GCA_964474735.1 uncultured Gammaproteobacteria bacterium
CGAAATGGGTGAGGAAATTGAAAAAGTCCACACTATTATTAAAATTTCTCAAGAAACTGTCTCTTTGGAAACTTCGGTCGGTGATGACGAATCGGAAGATTCAACCTTGGGTGATTTTATTGAAGATCAAAAAACCATCTCGCCCGATCGGTCGGCCTCACTCCAGCTGTTAAAAGACCATGTTTACGATATTATTAAAGATCTACCACCGCGCGAACAGAAAATATTGGAAATGCGTTTTGGTTTAATTGATGGCGTGGCTCATACTTTAGAAGAAGTTGGTCAAGAATTTGGGGTGACGCGTGAACGTATTCGGCAAATTGAAGCCAAGGCCTTGGATAAAATTCAATCGCACGTTGGTATGCGTAAATTACGTGATTACTAAAACTATGAAACGCGCAGTTTATGCAGTTGGCGGTCTAGCCTTACCACCAGAAGCTACAGCTTATGGTTTAGCGCGTTATAGTCGTTCCGCAGAACCAGCCAAAAAAACGTTTACCGATATGGCAGAAAAAATTCTTGGGGGCGGTGAGGCTATGAAGAAGTTTTTTGAGGTCTTCTATTTTCAATATGGGCATGCTTCGATAGCGGATTTGGCCCACGTTGGTATGGCTATAGAAAATATTTCTATTGTGTCCGCTATTGAAGTGGTGGATGAGCCATTATGGGATGGTCAAGAGCGCTCAACTCGTTATCAAAAATTTTCGGCGGAAGCCGTTCATACACCAGCTCCGGTGGCTAAATCGGCTCGGTTGACCAAACAATATAAAACTGGCATTTCGTATTTGATGAATGAATATCAGAAGCTTAATACTGATTTGTTGGGCGAAGTGCGTGCCAAGAATCCGTTACCAAAGAATTATCCAGAGGGTGCTTATAAAGCAGCCACCCGAGCGCGCGCTTTTGATATGGCGCGTTATCTTTTGCCATTGGGTACATTAACCAGTGTTGGCCAAATTACCTCGGGGCGCACTTTAGAAAAAATGATTTCACGGTTATTTTCTAATCAATATAGCGAAGTGCAAGCCGTGGCTGCCGATATTAAAAAAGCTTGTCAAAGTAAAACTTTTAACCCGTTCAGTGCCGAAATCCAAACGGAATTGCGAAAATTGGAAAAATTGCCCAATACCGATAAAACTACCAAAGCCGCCATAAAACGCTTACAGAAAATTTTGCAACCAAGTGCACCGGTACCAAGTTTAATAAAATATACTGCCCCGCAGGAGTATTTAATGAAAACCCAACAGGAGTTGAAAAAAATTGCGGCCGAATATTTACCACGCTTTAAAGTTGATTCGTCTTATGATGTGCAAGCTTATGGGCAACTGGATCCATTAGTGGAAGCCGTTTGCACCGTGCTTTATGGAGTAACGCATTATTCGTTTGGTCAAATTTATGAGCAAGTTCGCAGTTGGCCAAAAAAACGCTTACAAGCCGTGTATACTGCCGCTACAAAATATCGCGGCCCACACGACGAACTGTTGCGTTCGCTTGATACCCATAGTTTGATTTTAGATGTGTTAATGGATGTAGGTGGCTATCGTGATTTTCATCGGCATCGTCGAACTATGCAAGTGGCGCAAGATTATACTTTTCAACATGGCTATGATGTGCATCCAGAATTAGCCAGTTATGGTGGTTTATATCCATATCAATTGGCCATGGACACAATTACCGAAACTTTAAAAAAAGTTGAATCAGTTAATCACGAAGCAGCGGTATATTTAATGCCGCTCGGGTTCAAACGGCGAGCTTTATTCAAAATGTCTTGGAATGAGCTGGATTATATAGGCAAATTACGTACGGGCGCTGGTCGGCATTTATCCTATTGGAAAATTGCCTTACGCATGGTAGAAGAAGCAGCAAAAATTTCTCCGGAACGCGCCCAGTTGATTCAAACCAAACCGTTGTCAATGGACTCGGTATACGAACGATAGAAAAAAAGTCTTAGTAGTAGCTGTTTTGACTTAACAATAATTAATCGATTGTTTGGATGTTAGAGCGTGTTAGAAAAATGTTTGATCGTTCAGTTGAGCCTGATGAAATGGTTGAACCAACTTTGCGTGAACCATATCAAACATTAAGAAGGTTAACGCAGGAGTATCGGAATGGTCAGATTAAAGATCTGCGGGTTTATTTAGAACAGCAAACACCTGAATTATTGCGTAGTTTGCGGACAATTTTACAAAAAGACCCAGAATTAGAATCTGGTCTTATTAGTGAAAAAAATCGCCAGCTGTGGCAAACGATTGGATACATTCTTTCTATAATTGCAGCAACACCAACTATGCCTCAGCAGAGTGAAGCTGGAGATTTGTTAGTCCAATTAGGTTGGATAGCTGATTATGATGAACATAGTTTGATTGATAAGCCATTAATTGAACAAGTTGGTCGAATGCATCTGGCCAGTCGACCAGATTTGTCTAGTCAGGGGTATACTGAAAACAATATTGAACAAATACAGCGTAGAGCCGAAGTAGTTAGACCAATAATATTACAATGGTTGCAACATTACACTACAGAAGATGTTACGGTATTAAATGCTTGGATTGATAGCGCTAGTAATTCAACCGAATTATTAAGATCGGTAAGATATTTAGAAAAGGCTCGACCAGGCAGTGTTGATTTTTTAGTAAAGAAATACGGTGTTATGAATTTTGCTCGTTATCCAGAGAGGGTGTTGCTTAAACAATTTGACCAGCGAGCAGATATTGCTACGCCTTATGGTTTAGTTATTAGTGCTCGAGCTGATCATAATGGTGCATTATTAAACAGTCGGAATGGCATTGCACATTTAGATGAACAGTTAGAGGGTTGGTGTAATATAAATGTAATTGAAGCAGCTTCAAAAAATGAATTAGCTCGGCGATTATTGCAAATACGTGAGCGCTATAGTCCAACCGATAGAAAAGCTGAATTTGCATTGATTGAGGCACATAGCAACGAAGGGGTTTTAGTGTTAGGGCGAAAACGACAAGGAGCTAATGGCCTCATTACAATTGAGGAGTTGAGCAAAGCTTTTGGCATGCAGCGCGGACGAAAGGAATTTTTTGTTGACGATGCCACCTTAATTTTTTCAGCTTGTCGAATTGGACGCGCGGGTGGTTTTGCAGAAAAAGTAGCTAAAGATTTTCATATTAATACTATTGGACCAGATTTTGAGACGTCAGCTGAAGATATTACAGTTCAAGCTTTACCTAATGGGCACAACGAGTTTAGTGTTCGCTACGTCGGTCAGAAATGGTATAAGCAAGCTGTTCGTAAATATCAAGCGCAATAATATAGTATCCTCGACCGTCCAAAAAGGTATTGCAATTTAATATTATCGGGACTGACATAAAAATCTTGACAGTTTATTAGTGTTAATTTATACTTGTCTGAAATCTATGCAACGTCAGAATCGAGTTATTATTAACAACATCCTTATTAGCTCCCATGGGCAGCTAGGTGTTTGTTAATTGATTCTTCACACGATCATTACACCGGCTGCCCCAGGCAGTCGATTTTTATTAATATGTAAACAATATGAACAAAGCACATCAATCATGGCAGACTCTCCGTACAGGTACAGCCCATAAATTATTAGCACGTGACGAAGGACGCGATTTACAATGTGATTTAATGCAATTAGATCCTAACACGCAACTACCAGCTCATCGTCACCCAAGTTGGGAGTGGGTATATGTGCTACAGGGAAGCCTAACCGATGCGCGCGGTACGTTTTTGGCTGGAGATTTTATTCACAACACTGCAGGATCTGAACACCAAGTGAGTACTGGAGCAGACGGGGCTGAATTATTTGTTGTTTGGTGCGGACGGGTAGAAAATTTATGAATATTTTAACACTTAAAAAAACAAAACCCACTACTACTAAACTTGAAAAGGCTTGGTATAAATTATTATGTGTATCTTGTGGTACAACCTGCAGTGAAGCCGATACTACAACCCGTTGTTTGCAGTGTGGTGGAGCTTTAGACGTATATTATAACGATGCGGCTTTAAAACAGCGGGTTGATCCAAAGATTTTTTGTGCGCCATTAAACTCGTTGTTAAATTATCGAGCTTTATATCCTTTGCCGCGCGAAACTAAATATATTTCATTGCATGAAGGCCACACGCCACTTGAACATTTACCAAAATTATCCAAAAAATATGGGGTCAGTGAGCTATTAATCAAAAATGAAAGTGCCAATCCAACTGGCGTATTCAAAGATCGAGGCTCTCTAGTGGAAGTTACAAAAGCCAAACAGCTGGGGGCTAAGGCTATCTGCTGTGCTTCAACCGGGAACATGGCAGCATCAGTTTCCGCTTATGCGGCCGTAGCCAACTTGCCATGTTTTGTATTTGTACCCGACGGTACACCAGCTGGAAAGCTATCTCAGTCACTGGCGTATGGTGCACACATTATTAGCTTGCGCGGAAGTTATGCTGACTGCGTAAAAATGTGTGGAGTGGCAGCCAAAAGTCAGGGATTTTATGTAGCTGGTGATTACGCCTTTCGTAGTGAAGGTCAGAAAACTTTAGCTTATGAAGTATACCAGCAATTAAATCAGGCCGTGCCCGATGTGATGATTGTGCCAATGGGCTGCGGCACAAATATAGCCTCAATTTTTAAGGGCTGGAAAGATTTATTACGTCTAGGTGTGATAGATCATTTACCACGCCTAGTTGGTGTGCAACCAGATTCTGTGCCGACCATAGTGCAAGCATGGAAAGAACATAAAACAGTTGGTGTGCACATGGAACAAGTAAAATCGGTAGCCTCAGCGGTGGGAATTGGTAGTCCATTAGATGATGTTAAAGCTTTAGCAGCCCTATATGAATCTAATGGGTACGCAATTACTGTACCCGAAGCAGAGATTGTACCGGCTCAGTTTGAATTATCGCACGTGGAAGGTATTTTTGTGGAACCATCATCAGTTTTAAGTGTGGCCGCAGTACCATTATTAAAAAAATCCGGAGTAATTAAAGAAAGTTATGTCGTAGTAGCGGTGTTAACCGGTTCCGGTTTAAAGGATCCACAAAGTATTGTTAGTATTATGCCCAAACCGCACGTGTTAGAACCAAATGCGTTGGAGGTCAGCCGTTATTTTGACTTACAAATGTATAATGTGCGTTCCAGTGGAGCTGGCTCGGCCGAAATTACTTGGAAAACCAATCAACCGACAGCCGAAGAAGTGCAAGCAGTAGTGAAAACCCAATTCAACTTTACTTTACAAACTGGTTATGTAGAAGAAGTGTTGCGGCAATTAGCCAGTTTTCAAGAAAAAACCGCCAAAGTCCATGTAGCAGATTTACAAGGTATTGTAGAAACCGTCTTGCAAGAATATTACGGTACGGCACCTGTGCTACAAGTGAAAGATTTTGAAGTACATACTCAACAACATAAACCACCGTTAGCTTGGGTAAAAATTAATTTTGCCGGTGAGGAGTTGCAAGAGCATGCTGTGGGGGTTGGCCCAGTAGATGCCATTGTGCAAGCGCTGCAAAAATTATTGCACGGCCGTGATCAATTAAAAACCGAGTTAACAAATTATAAAGTAGAAATTAACACCGGTGGCACGGATGCGGTGGTTCGGGTGCAACTAACATTACGTGATGTTAGTGGAACGGAAGTAACCGGCACGTCAACATCGCCGGACGTAATTGTGGCTTCCATCCAAGCGTTTGTATCAGCCTATAATATTTTGTCATTTAAAGCGACTATTCAAGCCTAAAATAATTTATATAGTATGACCCAATATAATGATCGTAGTAATGTAATGACCCAAGGTGATAAACGAGCACCAAATCGTGGTATGTTGCGAGCGACGGGAATGTCAGACGCTGATTTTAACAAACCGCTGATTGGTGTTGCCAGCACGTGGAGCCAAATTACTCCGTGTAATATGCACATTGACGTTTTGGCCCAAACCGTTGCTCAAGGTGTCAACCAAACCGCCGGCGTAAGTCAAATTTTTGGCACTATCACGGTCAGTGATGGTATTGCGATGGGCCACGAAGGAATGAAGTATTCATTAGTCAGTCGTGAAGTGATTGCTGATTCGATTGAAACTGTGGCCGGAGCGCAGCGTTTTGATGGCCTCGTTACTATTGGTGGTTGTGATAAAAATATGCCGGGGTGTTTGATGGCTTTAGCCCGGTTAAACGTCCCAAGTGTTTTTGTATATGGCGGAACAATTATGCCCGGCAAATTAAATAACCAAGATATTGATATTGTAAGTATTTTTGAAGCGGTCGGTGCGCGCCAAGCCGGAAAAATAAATGCCGCTGAATTAAAAGCGGTCGAGTGTAAAGCTTGTCCGGGACCAGGTTCTTGTGGTGGTATGTATACAGCCAATACTATGTCAGCGGCGATTGAAGCCTTGGGTATGTCTTTGCCCTTCGGTTCAACCACTCCAGCCATCACGGAACAAAAAAAACAAGAATGCGAGCGAGCGGGCCAAACAGTTATTGAATTGCTCAAACGAAATTTGCGTCCACATGACATCATGACCAAAGCCGCCTTTGAAAATGCTTTTACGGTAGTATTGGCTTTAGGTGGATCCACTAATGCAGTACTGCATTTACTGGCCATGGCTTGGGCAGCCGAAGTCGATTTTACGCAAACTGATCTGGATCGGTTATCCGACCGAGTGCCGCAACTAGCCGATATGAAACCAAGCGGGAAGTATGTCACAGTTGATCTGCATCGGGTTGGTGGTGTGCCAATGGTGATGAAGCATTTGCTGCAGGCGGGTTTAATTCACGGTGAATGTATGACAATTACCGGCCGGACAGTTGCAGAAAATTTAACCGAAGCACCAGAGTTGCCGAGCAATCAAGACGTGGTACATTCTTTAAAGCAAGCTCTTACGCCAGCTGGACCAATTGTGTTGTTGCGCGGAAATCTAGCGCCCGAAGGTGCTGTTGCCAAAGTAAAAGGTATTAGTAATTTTTCACATCGTGGACCAGCTAAAGTATTTGAGTGTGAAGAAGCGGTGTTTACCGCGCTAGAGCGTGATGATATTAAAGCCGGCGACACTGTAGTGATCCGCAATGAAGGTCCAAAAGGTGGCCCTGGTATGCGAGAAATGTTAGCCGTCACTTCTGCGTTGGTTGGTAAAGGTTTAGGTAAGTCTGTGGCTTTAATCACGGATGGGCGATTTTCTGGTGGCACTCATGGTTTAGTGGTTGGGCATGTAGCACCCGAAGCCTACGTGGGCGGGCCAATTGGTTTACTGCGCGATGGCGATGTAATTAATATTGATGCTAAAACCAAAACCATTAGCGTTGAATTATCAGAAACCGAGTTGCACCAACGTAAACAAGTTTGGCAACAACCACAACCAAAATATCAACGTGGTGTGCTGCGCAAATATATTGAAACCGTGTCTTCCGCTGGCCTTGGCGCTGTGACGGATAAATTTAGTAATAAATAATATAATTTTCTAACTACTATATGGCTCAATTTAAATTTGGTTCTGTCTTGGAAAATGTAGTAACCCGGGACGAGTTTCCATTAAGTAAGGTTCGGGAAGTTTTGTGTGACGAAACTATTGCCGTATTGGGTTATGGGATTCAAGGGGCAGCGCAAGCCATGAATTTGCGCGACAATGGTTTACGGGTGTTAGTGGGCCAACGTGATAGTGGAGAATCGTGGCAACGGGCTTTAAAAGATGGATGGAAACTAGGTGAAACATTGTTATCTCCCGTGGCGGCGGCTAAACAAGCTACCATCGTCATGTATTTATTAACGGATGTTGGTCAAATGGATATGTGGCCAGAAGTCAAACCGCAGCTTACGGCTGGCAAAGCGCTATACTTTTCTCATGGCTTTTCTGTAATCTATAACGATCAAACCGGCGTAGTACCACCAGCCGATGTGGATGTGGTGTTAGTGGCGCCAAAAGGGCCAGGCAAAAAAGTCCGTGATTTATTTAAAGCTGGTGCCGGTGTGAATAGTAGTTATGCCGTACATCAAGACGTCACTGGCCGAGCCCGTGATCGAGTTCTAGCGCTGGGAGTTGGTATTGGTTCTGGTTATTTATTTGAAACGACTTTTGCCAATGAAGTGCATAGTGATCATGTGGGTGAACGGGGTGTGTTAATGGGTGCGCTAACCGGTATTATTGAAGCCCAATATAATGTGTTGCGGGCGAAAGGTCATTCACCTAGTGAAGCCTTTAATGAAACAGTAGAAGAACTAACCCAAAGTTTGGTGCCATTAATTAATGAGCACGGCATGGATTATATGTATGCTAATTGTTCCATGACAGCACAACGAGGGGCTTTAGATTGGCGCCACGAATTTCGTAAAGCAGTTGAGCCGGTGTTCGAACGACTTTACCAAAGTGTGTTAGATGGCACAGAAGTTCGGCGAGTGATTGATGCCCATCGTGATCCTAATTATAAAACAACCCTTAAACAAGAATTGCAGACCATGGCCAATTCGGAATTATGGCAAGCCGGTAGTGCTGTGCGTTCATTACGACCAAAATTATGAAATCAATAAACACCAAACAAGCACCAGTAGCCATTGGGCCATATAGCCAAGCAGTTCAAATAGGGAATATGGTATTTGTCTCTGGTCAAATTCCACTTGATCCAACCACTCAAACGCTCACGGTTGGTGGTGTAGCCAGTCAAACACAGCAGGTGCTACAAAATATTCAGGCTATTGTAATGGCAGCCGGCGGACAACTTAGTCAGATAGTAAAAACCACTATTTATCTTACCGATTTAGCTGCCTTTGCCGCAGTGAATGAAGTGTATGGCCAGTTTTTTACCGAACCATATCCAGCTCGAGCAACGGTCCAAGTAGCGGCCTTACCTAAAGGCGCTCAAATAGAAATTGATTGTATTGTAATGTTGTAAATATATGAAAAAAAATGGAGCCCAATTATTTTGTGAAGCGTTGATGCGGGAAAATGTCTCGGTAATATTTGGTATTCCTGGTGGTATGGTGCTACCACTTTATGATTATTTAAATCGTCCCGAATATGCTCAGCATTTTAAGCATATTTTACCCAAACACGAACAAGGCGGTGGTTTTGCGGCCGATGGGTATGCGCGTTCAACTGGCAAGGTGGGCGTGGCTATTGGAACATCTGGTCCAGGTGCCACTAATTTATTAACGGCCATTGCTAATTCCATGATGGATTCTGTACCAGTGGTCTATATTACCGGCCAAGTAAACGATGCGTTGGTTGGTACGGATGCCTTTCAAGAAGCTGATGTTTTGGGCATGACACTACCAGTGGTTAAGCACAGCTATTATGTTAATCATACAGAAGATATTACGCGGATAATGCAAGAAGCTTTTTATATCGCCAGTAGTGGTCGGCCCGGCCCGGTTCATATTGATTTTGCCAAAAATGTGTGGTTGCAGGAAGTGGCAGAACCAAGTGTAGCCACCGCGGTGTATTTACCGGGCTACAGCGAGCGCGCCCAAGCCCAAGCGAGTGATGCAGATATATTAAAACTGGAAACAGTGCTGACGCAACCCGGCGCTCGACCAATTATTATTGCCGGACACGGTGTAGAGTTAGCTCGAGCAGAGTCACAATTATTGCAATTTGCCGAGCGGCATAATCTACCCGTTGTAAACACCATCTTGGGCATGGGAACATTTCCGCAAAATCATCCACAGTGGTACGGAATGATTGGCATGCACGGAGAAGCTGCCACCAACTATGCCGTTGATCAAGCGAATGTAGTAATTGGAATTGGTTCTCGTTTTGATGATCGGATTACTGGCAGCCTGCCGGAATTTATTGCGAATAAAACGTTTGTGCATTTTGAAGTTGATGGTTCAGAAATTGGCAAGATAGTTCCAACTGCCGTGCCACTAGTTGGTGACCTTGACCACACTTTAAAGCGAGCCAATACATTACTTACGGCTCATCAGTTTGCATCATGGTGGGAAACATTAACCGAGTTAAAGCGCCAGTATTCATTTTTGCAATTGCCAAAATACAATGGAACACAACTAAGTCAGCCGCATGTTGTAAATATGATATCTAACATAACCGTCGGAAAGGCGATTGTCGCTTCTGATGTTGGTCGTCATCAAATGTGGGTGTCACGCTTTTATCGGTTTGCGCAATCGCATAGCCATTTATCAGCCGGTGGTTTAGGTTCTATGGGGTATGGTATTCCTGCCGCCATGGGTGCCGCGTTAGGTAACCCTGGTCGAGAGGTATGGGCAATTGTTGGTGATGGCGGGTTCATGATGAATGTGCAAGAGCTCGCTACACTGGCGGAACATAATATACCGGTGAAAATTGTGGTGATGGCGGACGGAGTGTTGGGTATGGTGCATCAATGGCAAGCCCTACTCTTTAACCAGAATTATTCCAGTATACATTTACATAATCCGGATTTTTATAAGTTGGCCGAAGCCTTTAATATTCCGGCTTGGTCAGTAACCAAAATGTCTGAGTTGGAGAAAGTAATAAATAACGCAAGAACTGTGGTCGGCCCAACGTTGATTGTGTGTAAAGTTGATCCGCATCAAAATATTTTTCCCATGGTTCCACCTAATACCGCCTTGCGCGATCAAGCTCTTAATGCTGAAAAAATATATGTTAAATAATAATGTTATGCTACCAACTACCGTAAAATTACAAGTCAGGACTGAGCCATTTGTGTTAGCGCGGGTAGCGGTGTTACTCCGCAAATATGATGTGTTCGTGCAGCAAGTTGTACGAAATACTTTAGATGATAATAGAGAAGAGATTACACTAACAGTAATAAATAATCGAGATAATTTAGCCGTAGCCTTACGAAAGTTGGAACGGTTAGTTCCGGTAGTAACTTTGCAGTGGGAAGCAGCAGCACAAAAATAACAATAATGCAGAGCTGAATAATACAGGTGCGCTAAGTATTTTCATACAAAGCGGCTGACCCACCTGCACTTTAACCCATCCATTTTCATTAAAATATACACAAAAAGGGGTATTTGTTACACTTGGTAGTGTCTAAACAACCAAAAACAAAACCCCTTTATGCGTATTTTATATACTACCGCAGTTCATTTTCAGAGGCAAATTCTACCTCGGATTCAATCAAAATGGCGACCTCGAGTGACCTTTGGCTTTCATGCCCTATGCCTACAGCCACTCATGAGTTTGAATGCCAATGTGCGTGCCTTAGCACACAAACGAAAAACTGCCGAATCAAAAATATATCGTCTGACAAAAACCCAA
>CAYYTZ010000032.1:0-9964 GCA_964474735.1 uncultured Gammaproteobacteria bacterium
TTATCTGACTTTTTTTTGGAAATGGGTCAGGAAAGGTAATCCAGATTTCTGCTACTTCTTGTGGCGCAAAATAATTTAACAAATCTTCAATTTGAATTCGGAGCCAGCGGATATTGGCTATATTAAGTACCTGGGCAGTGGTTGCACCGCGCCATAAACGCTCACCTTGAATATCTACGCCAATATAGTTTTGCTGCGGATAACGTTGGGCTAGGGCTATGGTATATTCGCCATAGCCGCAACCAAGCTCTAATATAATAGGTTGATCGTTACCAAAAGTTTTTGACCACTGACCGGCTTGATGTTCCGGTTTTTCCAAAACATCTGGCATATCATGCAGTTCAGCAAATTTTTCCAGTTTACCGCGTTGGCTCATAACAAATAGTATAGCGGAGTCTTTTAGTCTCGCCAATTATTATTGACTTCCAAGCCGCAGATGATAGTCTAATGATATTGTGATAAGTAAATTTATAGAACGTACAATTGTAGGTTTAGGGATTGGTGTAATGTTAGTGTTTAGTTTAGTTATACCGAAACCCGCTCAAGCAGTTATGCCGCCAGATTTTTTCTTTAATATCGGAGCGCAGGTGGTTCAATTTTTTTCTATTTTAGTAGCACTGTTTTCTGTGGTTTTTGGAACTATATTTCAATTTTTTCGCACCCGTTTTATTTTAATTAAACATAAAACATTATTTGGGCTTGGCGCTATTATATTTATAGTTGTTATTTCTTTAATATTATCCTATGTTTATGCAAATTATCAGCAGAATGTAGAATACAAAAAATGGCTAGCAGCTAGTCGCACAAATAACGTGGTTGGGCAAAACAATGTTAATGAAGCAATAAGTTATCCAGACGAAAATAATCAACTGGACATTGGAACTGCAACTGCCGTGGTAGATACATCGTCTAGTAAGTTTGTGGCAACTAATATTGATAGGGCTGACAGCTCGGCGACCTTTATTAATAATTACTATGAGAATATTGCCAATGGTAATTATCAAACGGCCTATGATATGTCAAAGCAGACGGTTGATTACAAGACGTTCAAGGATTGGTATAGTGCCACCACTAAAATAACTCTGGATAAACTGGTACGCATTGATGAAACCAAATCATCGTTGGAATTAACGTTATTTGAAGGGCAGCAGTTTACGCGCTATGGCGTATTAATGACATTGCATTTTGAAAACGGTCTGCCGGTTAGGGTGGAACAGTCCGAAGTTAAAATATTAAATGAAGGGGCGATTCAAGATAATACAAATGCGTTAGTAAACGCTGCAGATATTTCTCAGGAATATCTCTTTTACAATGATAATCAAAATGCCAATATTATTTTATCAAACCAAGAATTCCAAAATAGCCTTAATCAAGCACCAGACAATTACCTCGTACTTGACGCCAGAGAAGATATTGAATTTGCTAATGGAAATTTTCCGGCCAGTACACACATTCGGTTTGCCGATCTTAAAGCCGGCCGTTGGATAGAGTTACCCAAAGATAAATTTGTTTATGTGATTTGTTGGTCTGGTATCCGTGGGAAAGAAGTGGCTGAGTTTTTGCGAACAAAAAAAATTGTGGCGGCTTATTTAGAAAACGGTGCCAAGGGTTGGGTTGATGCTGGCGGACTGTGGGATGGAAATATTCAATTTAGTGATGCTTATACGGATAAACAATACCAAGTGGTTTTTTCAACGGACGAGATGAAAGATAAAATAAATGACGGCGTCGTATTGGTTGATACTAGAGAACCAAATAAGTTTAACGATTGGCATATTGCCGGAAGTGTAAACATACCAATTATGTATACGGCTTCTATAAATTTGGAAGCGGCCTTCAATCAGGTCCCGCTAAATAGTAAAGTTATTACAGTTTGTGATGATTACGTGAATTGTTTTGATGCAAAAATAACCGGTATTGAACTAGAGCGCCGAGGTAATCAATTTTTAGGTAGGTATAATAAACCTTGGGAATATGAAGAATAAAATAATTTTAGCCGTGATAGTGGTGGTAATTATGGCACTATCAATAATCTGGTTATTATTTTTTTATAGTCGAGCATATTATAATGATCGTTTGATTGTCTACTATCAGGATGAAGCCGAAAAAAGTAATGCATTGCTAGTAGATTTAACCAGTTACAATATTTTGCCGTATTATTATGGACATGAATATCACGTTATAGCATTTAATGATGAAAAGACGATTGAAAAAAAATATAATTTTCATACTACCAGCTCCGCCATCTCGGCTGATGGTTTTTTAACGGAGCATGTAAATATTAACAATTATAATTTACAAGACGAGAGCTACTCATTACAATTGGGAGTTAATAATCAACAATATTCTATTGACTTGCAGAATTTGCCAGGGGATTTTATTGTGAATAATACTTTGCAACGTTTAACCTATGTTAATTTGGGTAATACAACCATTTTGGTTGATGGGAAATTATATGACGCACAATTTGCTTTAACAAAAACTTTATCTTCAAATATCGCACAAGCAACACTTGGTGTTGGTGTAACCGGTTCTGGCGATAATATATTTTTAGCCGATCAGCAAGGCGGGTTGTATTTAATAGATCAAACAGAAATTACCAGTGGAGCGGGGGAGTACGATTCTCATAATTGGGTATTGTATAAAAAGGGCACAATTTTAAAAAAATTCGTTGATTTCGATAATTTCGAGTTGAGCAATATTACTGACAGTACAGTTAAACTTAATGTCAGTAGTTTAGATAACGCCACCATGACTCTACATCCTTTATCTACGAAACAAAATGATCGGAGTATTTATTATTTATTTGATGGAGAAATAATTGATAATCTAGGCGAGCGATTACTAGGCGGTTTGCGCCTGCACTATGAGTATTGAGCCTAATTATTTATTGTCGTCGGACGATTTTGCTGAGTTCAAACAATTTTTGGGTAATAAAACATGGCAACTAAAACGTTGTGTTGATTGGGGTTTTATGGTACCAAAATTTATTGCTCTACCCGCAACACTCTCGCCTAAGTTGTTTGCTGATGCCACTTTTAGAACTGAAATTGCGCATGAAATAACACGGGTCTTGCCAGCGCAAGTTTATGCAGTACGCTCTAGTGCTTTAATTGAAGATGGTAAAACGCAGTCATTAGCTGGTCAGTTTTTAACGCAAATTAATATTTCAGCTCCGGCTCTAAGCCAAAGTATTTATGCCGTTTTGAAGCAAGCGAATACTCATTTAAACGGTCAGTTAAGCGAATTTTCCCTGCTGATTCAAGAATATATTCAGCCAGATATAGCTGGGGTGACTTTTACCAGAAATCCAAATGGCAATCATGAAATGGTGATTGAATATGATTACACTGACGGTGAAAATATTGTTGGTGGTGTAATTCGTCCAAAAACGGTTTCGTTATATTGGAATGACGTAACAATTGCCCGCGCGTTGACTGAGCCGGTCTTACTTCAAGTTATTGAGGCCAGTCACAAATTGGAAATTGAATGTAAATTCCCCCAAGATATTGAATGGTGTATAAAAGATCAGCAGTTGTTTGTGTTGCAAACTAGACCCATTACAACCATTACGTCCAAGCAGTATCAACAAATTTGTTTTTTAGAAGACGTTTTACCAAAACAACAGCCATATTATTTTGCTAAGACGGAAATTTCAGAAATTGCCCCGCGGCCCACACCGTTTACTTTCGCGCTATTACAGCAGATATATTCTATTACTGGTCCAGTTAATCAAGCCTATCAAAAACATAAGGTCGCATATAGCGATACTGCGGCGTTGAAAATTATTGGTAACGAATTATATATAGATAAGGAAAAAGAAATTTGTGGAATACTACCGGCCTATAGTTATTTTTCGAACAAGAATTTTTCGCCGAAACTACATACCTTAGCAAAATTACCACGTACTCTAAAGAATATTTTTGCCTTATATCGAATTAACCCAGATAATTACGAACAATATTTCAATAACCTTAAAAAGAGCATTGAACAACCGCAGTCGTTTAGCCCAGACCTAAAACAACGTTTAAAAATATTTTTTGCCAATTACGAATTAATTTTTTCAACCAATATATTGGCTGGTATAGCTCAAAAAAAGTTAAGTGCTAGTTTACGCACAGAAGCAGTCACTTTGACGGAACTAATTTCGGCCCGTTCGTTATTTGTTGATGCTAATTCATATCAGGTAGCTTGCCCAATAAATTTAACCGGTAATTCATTGGAAATTTCCGATGAATCCGTTTTTACTGCTAATGAATATATGGCTGTGCCCGTTAATCATAAAGTTGAACAGTGGTGGGGACACTTGCCATCATTTAAGAGAAAAGTTTTGCAACCTAAAATCAAAGCAGCAATAATTTTTGAGCGGTTAAGAGAATTGGGGCGCTGGTTGGCGATAAAAAATATTAATGCGTTACGGGCGGTTTTGCTTAACGGGGCGTGGCAACATAAATTCACCGATGTAACAAATATATACTTTGCGGATTTGGATTCCATTCAAGCCGGAACTATCAACGAGCGGGAATGCATCGCACATCGTGCTATTTATGAAAAAAATAATTCATTAACATTGCCCAATTCATTAACCTCTTCCTATATTATTCATGCCAGTAAAGTGATTGGTGTGTCCTCTGGTGTTGCGCAAGGCGTACTATTAGATGCTGCAGCAATTGATAGCAAGTCGAATATTAAAGAAAAAATAATATTGTATACGGAATTATTATCGCCAGATTTAACTAAATATTTTGATAAGATAGTCGGAATAGTTTCACAACAGGGTGGAATTTTATCTCATTTATCTATTATCGCACGCGAAAAAAATTTGCCGGTGATAGTGGGGTATAGTATAGGAGACAGTAATTGTAGAATTGGTGATTTGGTCACAATTAATGGTAGTACTGGTGAAGTGGTATTATCATAACCACAAATAGAATTCATGAATATTATTAAATAGTCTATGTCAGAAAAATTATCCGCCATTCAGCAATGGTTAACCACCGCAGAGCAGCCAGCTTATCGCTTCAAGCAAATTGAGCAAGCTTGGTATACAACGGCCGGTTGGAGCGCAGTGACGGCTTTGCCTTTAGCCATTCGCACCAAACTGAGCGAACAGTTTCCTTGGTATAGTTTTTCAGACAGTAAAGTTTTTACTTCTCCGCGCGACGGCACACAAAAAGCTCTGCTGACACTTATAGACAACGCCAAAATAGAAACAGTGTTAATGCCTAATGCTCGTGGCACGCAAACGGTTTGTGTTTCAGCTCAAGTTGGTTGCGGTATGGGGTGCACCTTTTGTGCTACTGGCACAATGGGACTGCAGCGTAATTTAACTAGCGACGAAATTATTGATCAAGTGCGTTTTTGGCAACAACAACCGAACCATAATATTACTAACGTGGTATTTATGGGTATGGGTGAACCGTTGGCGAACTACGATGCGGTGAAAGTGGCGCTAAACACCCTTATTGATAAACTTAATATTGGTAAAACCCGGATTGTGCTTTCGACAGTAGCGTTTCCGGCTGGGTTAAAACGGCTAATCAATGACGAAACTTTTCCGGACGTACGGATTGCCATTTCTTTACATGCCGGCACCGATGCTACGCGCAAAAAAATTGTGCCCAGCCATAAACATAATTCCATCAAACAAATTGTGCAGGGGATTGAGCAATATTTAGCGGCCAGACATAATCGTCGGCATCACCTGACTGTGGAATATGTTATGTTGTTTAATGTAAATGATTTGCCTAGTGAGGCGACTGCTTTGGTAAAAACTTTTTCGCACCTTAAAGATCAAGTCCGTTTTAATTTAATTCCATGGAATCAAACCACTGCCGCGCTGCAACGCTCTTCGGAAGAACATCTGCAACAATTTCAACAGATTTTGGAGCAAGGAGGTTTGCATTCAACTGTTCGCTATTCTAAAGGGCTTGATATTACAGCGGCATGTGGGCAATTGGCCGCTCAAGCTGTTAGCCAAGCACAGAGCATTTAAGTATGGATATTGCCCAACACAATACCATAGTTTTGGATTTTGTTCAGCGCGCTCAGCGCAGTAATATTGTGCCGCATCAAATTTCGGCCGAAACTGGAACCTTACTAGCGACCTTAGAACGTTGTTTACAAGCCAAGTGCGTGCTGGAAATTGGTACGCTGTGGGGTTATTCAACTTGGTGGTTGTATCAGGGTTTGGCGCAGCAAGCCGCGGCGCAAATTATTACAATAGAAAAAGAACTTAAACACAGTGCTTTAGCGCAGCAGTTTTTGACGGCTACCGGATTAAGTGATGCCACCAAACCAACAACCGTTGAATTACGATCAGGTGACGCCACCAAAATTATCCCGGAATTTACCGCTACCACTTTTGATTTTATTTTCTTAGATGCGGATCGGCGCGATTATGTAGCTTTACTACCGCAATTATTGCGCGTTTTGCAACCCGGTGGTTTGCTCGTTGTGGATAATGTAACTATCAGCACAGACCATGCCAATGCGGCGAGCCTAAAAGAATTTTTGGCTCAAATATTCCAACAATCCAATTTATATTCAGTGCAATTGGGTGGGAGCGCCAATTTAATGTTATGTCTAAAAATAGGTAAATCCGGCCCCGCATAGGACCCTAGAAATTACCCAGTAAATCATGTATGCTGACCAGGTTATGGATACGTTATTTTCTGCCAATGAAAACGTCAACCAACCTTTAGCCGATAAGTTGCGTCCAACCAGTTTGGCCGATTTTCTAGGGCAAGCTAAGCTGGTGGGGAATAATGGCGTAGTACGTCGATTAATTGAATCCGGTAAACTTACTTCACTGATATTTTGGGGCGCGCCCGGTACTGGAAAAACCACCTTGGCTCATATTATCGCCAATACTACTAAAGCCAAATTTGTTTCAATTTCGGCTGTGGCGGCGGGTGTTAAAGAATTGCGTGATATCATTACCAAAGCTAAAAGCGATCGCTTGCTACAGCGTCAGCAGACCATATTATTTATTGACGAAATTCATCGTTGGAATAAAGCGCAGCAGGATGCGCTCTTGCCGTATATCGAAGACGGAACTATCACTTTAATTGGCGCCACTACAGAAAATCCATCGTTTGAATTGAACAATGCTTTATTGTCACGCTGCCAGGTGGTGGTATTTGAAAAGTTGGCCGAAGCCGACATTATTACTTTATTGCAGCGCACTGGAATAGCCATGTCCAACGAAGCTTTGGCCATGATTGTTAGTTTTGCGGACGGCGATGGGCGAGTGGCCCTTAATACCGTTGAGCTGTTACAAAAAATGTATAGCGATCTATCCCAACTCACTAAAGTCGAGATGAAAAACGCTCTAGAAAAAGTGGCGTTACGCTATGATAAAACCGGTGAAGAACATTACAATATTATTTCGGCTTTGCATAAAACCATGCGCGCCAGTGACGTTAATGCCGCTCTGTACTGGTGTGGGCGGATGCTGGCGGCCGGTGAAGATCCACTTTATGTCATGCGCCGCGTGGTTGAGTTTGCTTCCGAGGATATTGGTAATGCGGATCCGCAAACTTTGGTGTTGTGCATGACGGCTTATCAAGCTGTGCACGCTTTAGGTATTCCAGAAGGGCAATATGCAATTTTTCAAGCCGTGGCCTATTGTGCCAATGCAAAAAAATCACGTGCCGTGTATGATGCGGCTCAAGCGGTGTTAGAGGATATTCGCACCACACCAAACACTGCAGTACCGCTGCATTTGCGTAACGCTCCCACAAAATTAATGAAGCAATTAGGCTACGGCAAAAACACTGGGCAGGCTAATTTACCAAACCACTTGGCGCAGCGGGTTTATTATCCAAAACAAAATTAGTTTCAGTTTAAAGTGCTGCCGCAAAAATCTGCGCCCAACGCGCCCAAACTAGTTCGGAAACTTTAGCGTGTATATTTGCGGATTTATCTTGTTGCACATAATAAGTGTAATTACTGGTGCCGATGCCGTAGATATAATCTGTGTCAGCAACAGCGCGAAAAATTGCTTCATAAGCATCGGCCTGTTCTTGGTAGTCACGGACATACGTTTCATCATCGGCTGCGTCAGGATCAATTCCCGCGGTAGTTGGCGCAATAGTTTCTCCGGCTGCTGCTGCTCCGTCAAAACTCATTATTCCCAATTGCTGTAGATAAATTGGTTTACTGTACGTGTTGTAGACAGAGCTATATTTATTTGTAATGGCGTTAGTGGCATTTACGTACATTTCGGCCACCGTGTTAGTAGAATTAGTCGCCAAGCTTGGATACCAAGTATCGCCAATCCAATCTATATCACCGGCAGCATACCAGGTAAAATCTGGGTCAGTATTATAATTAGCAGTAGTAAGAATACCGGAGTAACCAGAGGCAATCACCGGCATCAGATCGTTTTCAATAATGTAACTAATATAGACTTGTTGAGCATCATCACTGTATGTAAGATCGTCAAAATCCGTATTTAACACCACAGTAGAAATATTTTGTTCAATGGCATAGTCAACTCCATCGTTCATCGCTTCGCGCCACCGGGTTAAATAATCCGTAATGTAGCTATTAGTGTGTGTCTCGGCTAAATCTTCACTAATAGATTGGGCATTACTGGGGTCAACTGGAAAATCAAGCGCTAAAATTGGTTCTAAACCAGCCGCGCGTGCCGCCGTAATTAAATCGGTCAGCTCGCTTTCGTTAGGCGATACGGTTACCTCCTTAGTTGTTTCGGTTTCTGGTGAAGCTTGGATAATCATACGGGGAGCATAGTGTATGGTCACAGCAGAAAATCCATTAACGGAAATTTCGGCAAACACCGTTGGAGCTAAATCAATGAACTGACCATAAGCTTGCTCTAATCCAATACTAAAATTAAATTGTGAACGTGCTGCCACTGGCCAAGTTGTTGTACTAACGTCGCCTGCAGCCGCGTCAAAACTTGCATCATACCAACGCCAAGCCTGTACTGAAATATTTTCATAAGTGGGGATGCTCGATATTTCGATCGAACGAAATTGTTCCGGATTGTCCGGAGTAAATTGTTCAAAAGCCGCCACGGTATCGGTATTTCTGGTAATAGCATAATAGATCGTGTCACTTTCTTCGATTCCTTCAATTTCTCCGGTATAAGTAAAGCCGTCATTACTAGATAATGGATACAATCCGGGAGTAATGGCAGTTACAGAAGAGGCGTCTATGTATACATATAGCTCATCATCAGGCGCTGGCGCTGTGGTTGTATCAACCGTTACATAAACCGCTTGTTTTAAAGTGCGGAATTTTTTGTAATCGGACCACACCCCCAGGCGATCACCGATATATATTGGTCGATAGCGAATTTGATAATTACGGTCGGCTTTTAGGTTGCTCAAACCAAGATTGAAATATTTTTTAGTTTTGCTGGTGCGTTTTTTTGTAAAAGTAAGTATTTTGCGATAAACCGTACGACCTGCACGCTTATCATATAATTCAAATTTAAATTTTTTTGCCGCCGCGACATTTTTATAATGCAAATCAACATTAAAAGTGCCCAGCTCAGTGTCAGCAATCGTCTTAAATTTGGCAAATTTTGCGTAAGTTGGATTGACACTACCAAACCAACCTACTAACGCTACTGCCAGACCGAACCATATTATTTTTTTCATATCCTTATCATATACAATTTTCGTTTATTTAGGTAGGACCGTGGCAATTGTGACAGTGGCCAGATGATCATTCCATTGCCAGTCGGTTGGGGGAGTGTGAAAAATTACGGACTGTTTTAACATTTTAGCTTCAACGGTCGCCACCAGTTTTCCTTTCAGCGCTTCGACTGTCCCGGTTTTTTTCAATAACGGTTGACTCCATTGCACTAAATCAGTCAGTGGTGCTACGGCTCGGCTAATCGTGCGATCAAATTTTCTTTGCCAGCGTGGTTCGGTTGCCATGGTTTCTACCCTTTGCCATAGCACTTGGACATTTTTAAGCCCAAGCTGTT
>CAYYTZ010000032.1:9982-11007 GCA_964474735.1 uncultured Gammaproteobacteria bacterium
GGCCGCCAGTAAAAAGTCGGTTTTTTTGCGCGTACTATCCACTAGCACAAAATTACTGTCCGGCTGAAAAATCGCACAAACAATGCCGGGAAAACCGCCGCCACTACCAATGTCAAGAATATATTCCTGGGCGGCAAGGCGTTTTAGTACAATAAATAAGCAACTCGGTGCCACATGATGTTCCATTAAATAATCAATATCCCGGCGCGAGACTAGATTTATTTTGTTGTTAGCAGCTCGCACCAGTTCCAAGTAAACTTTAAGTTGTCTTTGTTGGACTGGTGTGCCGATGGTGGTGACTGCGGTCATACCAAACATATAACCATTGAGCAAGAATTATGGCAATTGCCGCTACTTCAATCCCAGCCACCAAATCAACGAAGTAATGGAAACGGGTATAGAGCGCTTCAATAAATATATAACCACAAATTAGCAGGTAAAATGGCAATAACCAGCGGCGATCACGCCAAATAAAATAGGTGAATACCACGGCATTGCCAATGTGTAAGCTGGGCATGGCAGCCAGCCCTTGGGTTAAAAAACTGGGAGTATAGGCAAACCCACCACTACTAACATAGGTATAATATTTGCTGTACATGCCGGCAAATACCAACTGCATATGCGGCGAGGTTGGCGCATCGGCAATAAACGGGCCCAGCGCTGGCCACAGTAGGTAGCCCAGTGAACCGAGTAAATTAACAATAATAATAGCGGCAAACGCTTCGCGAAATTTTCGTTCAGATTTGCCCAGTCGTAACGCTACAAAACTAACCAGGAACATTATTTCAAAGACGAACCCGTATAATAAAGTTAGATCGTAATATTGATTCACCCAGGTATGGAATACGCTAAACCAGCCAAACCATTGAGCGAGCCATAGATCAATAGCTAGCAAGCCCGGGTCGTATAGAGTATGGCGCCAAACGCCAACATTAATTTTAATGTTAAAGTGCACAATTAAAATTAAGTAAAATAATCCCCAAACGCGTAGACTATGCCAAGCCGTTTTCCAGAACATTGAACCG
>CAYYTZ010000033.1:0-10682 GCA_964474735.1 uncultured Gammaproteobacteria bacterium
AAAGCCTGGTCGGTCAACAAAGTTAACCGAAACATTGGGTAAAGCCGGAATAATCAGATCCAGCAAAATGATATCTGGCTTGGTCTGTTGAGCTAAGTATTTTTGAAACAGCACTTCGGCGTCACTTTTGTTAGTAGCACTTTCCACATAACCAATGGTTTGTAAGGCGACGGAATATAACGCCACCAAACTTGGTTCATCCTCAATTAAGGCTATACGCAGCCTGCTTGACATAGTGGCAGTATATTACTATCTTTAGTACCGCGAGTCAAGCCAACGTAGCTCAGCTGGCAGAGCGACGGTATCGTAAACCGTAGGTCATGGGTTCGATCCCCATCGTTGGCTCAAGAACATCAAATATGATCACTCATAACATACTACGCAGATGTACCTTCTCAAGCGACTTAGTTATACGTTAAGCGAGAGAAGGTACATCGAGTAGTTTGTATTAATAACTTGGTTTTATTTCAGTACAATTGTTGGATCAATTAAACGCCGAACACTACCAGACTCTTCTTTTTGCGTTAAATAGTCATCTAATGAAAATTGAATGAGAATATGACGAGCATGTACCTGTTCAGCTTCCGTGTCCGTGGCGGCTTTGCGTTCAATTAATTGAATTAAATGGAAACCATATTGAGTTTGTACGATATCCGACACTTGGTTTGGTTCAGTTAAGGCAAAAGCTGCAGTTTCAAACGACTCAACCATAACGCCCTTGGCAAACCAACCTAAATCCCCGCCCTCGGTCGCGGAACTGTCTTCACTATTAGCTTTGGCTAAATCAGCAAATTTTGTTGGATCAGCGGTAATTTGGCTTTGAATCTCGACTAAACGATCTTTAGCTGGGTTGATATATTCTGAAACTTTATTATCGAATAAATACTTTGATAAAGCTTGGCGTAAAACTAATTCACGGACAACTTTTTCTTTAAACTCGGCCACTGTCCAACCATATAATTCCGTTAAGGTTGCTTCTACTTGCGATTCATCCCCACCCACTTGGCTTAGCACCTGATTCTCATACAATGAATCAATATCATCTTGCGTAATTGTGACACCTAACCCATCAGCGGTTTGCTGCAACACCAGCACGGAAATTAATCGATCATATTCCTCTTGGGCGGTTTCTGCGGCAGTTGGTACTGTGCCTAATTGCGCTAAAAGATTAGGGTCGCTGGAAAATTTATCCGTTAAGTCGATAGCATCTTGCGCATCAGCGGCATAATCACGATATAATAACCAGTTGCCATTTACTATCGCCGCGGGAAATGGAAAATACTGCGTCATGACGTCGGTAAATCGATTAGTGGTTTTGGTTGAATATAACATGACACTAGTCGTCACAAACGGTGCTAATATTAACAACCCCAGTACCACCGCGCCAATAATCAATCGTTTCTTAAAACGTTTAGTTTTGTTTGTAATGTTGTCTGGGCTAGTGTTTACAGTTGGCTGTTCGGCCGTAGCTGGTTGTTGACTTTGATCCATAAAATAATGAATAGAGATTAGTTAAAGAAATAATTAAACCATTTTTGATAATTTGGCAAAGCCGCATTAGCGGCGGTTTGACCGGCCGCAGCCAGACTGACAGTATCTTTTGTAGCTTGATTTGGCAAGACCACCACCGTTTCACCCGGCTCCATTAAATTAAGCTTGGCTTTGGCTTCCTTTTCTTGAAAGGTTGATGAATTAAAATATTGCATCATGTCATTTAGTTCTGTGTTGTGCTGTTCTAGGTCCGCAATCTCTGATTCCAGTGAGGAAATTTCTCGTTGGATTTCAATTTTACGAATGACTTCCTTCGTCAAGGAGATGGCAATAACCACCATACCAAACAAAAAAACTATAATTAGACGCCGACTATTAAACCGCCGTTTTGTTGATGATTGCTTAATTTTAGGTTTAGTGGAGTGTCGGTACATACTCGGACAGTATATCACGAAGCCGGTTCGGCTGATAGACATGTTGCCAATGAATTGGATTAGTTGTTGTGGCAATAAAAAGTGTTACTGTACCGTACTGAAAAACGGTCGCCCACAGACCACGTTGGCTGAATTGGACGTCAGTAACTTGCTCCCATAAAATTTCACGAACCTTGGTTTGAAATAATCCCCGCCGTTCAATATCGATAATGCGTTGGTTTGTAATAATGCTGCAATCACCATACCAAGTAACATAATGATGCAACGAAAAACCAATGGCACTGGCCAATAACACGAGCCAAGTCACCACTCCCCACCAGCCAAAACTAAATAATGAGTACATAAAAAACCAAATTAACAAGTACGCGGCCAAATCTATAGCCAACTGGGGCAAACGTGTGATACTATATTCTCGAATAACAGTAACCTGTTGTTCGTTAGGATGATAAGTGATTAATCGTTCAGGAGAAAATATCATATGAAACGTAAAACAATTCGCATAGTTTGGGTCATCATTTGTTCCTTCATGATTGTTGCAATGGTGATTTTTACCATTCTACCAGGACTATCAAGTACTAATTAAAATAAACCGCGATCGAGCAGGACTAGCATAACGCCTAAACCTGAGGTCACTACCGCAATAATCCAAAACCGCATGACAATTTTTGGTTCTGGCCAATGATTGGCTTCTAGGTGATGATGTAAAGGCGCGGAAATAAAAATTTTCCGTTTGAAAAACCGTTTTGATAACATCTGCAGCAAAGCTGATCCGGTTTCTAGCACAAAGACAAAGCCAATCACCGGTAATAATAGCGCATAATTAGTGAGCATAGCGATAATACCTAATGTTACGCCCAGCGACATAGCTCCGGTATCACCCATCATAAAACGGGCGGGAAAAATATTAAACCAGAGAAAAGCTAATTGTGCACCAATAATAACAGCGCAAAAAACTGCTAAATCGTAGCGTCCCAATAAAAAAGCAATCACGCCGTACGCCGCATAAGCCGTCAATAGCACGCCAGCGGCTAAACCATCCAGACCATCGGTTTCATTGACGGCAAAACTCGTTGCCACGATTACTGTAATAAATACCGGAATGTACCACCAGCCAATAATAATATTGCCAAAAAATGGAACATGTAATACGTCCCAATCAAGCTTATAGTAAAACCAAAGAGCGCCGATAATGGCAATTAATGTATAAATAAGCAAGCGATGACGCATCCGCAATCCGCCGCCATGAGCACCCCGTTTACGAACATTATAAAAATCATCAACTAAACCTACCGCAGCTGTAGCCAATAGCGCACCCAGTGGCAACAGTGTTTCTGAACGAGACAAAAAATTAAAACTAGCGGCGAGGCCACTGATTTGAGCTAAGCCAGCCACGCAAAAAATTATAATAGCTGTCGTTCCCCAAATTAGAATTCCACCCATGGTTGGTGTGCCAGATTTCCAGGCATGCAACTTTGCATAAATCGGGGCTTCGTCGGCCGCTCTAATTTGTTTACCTAGTTTATATTTATATAAAAAAAATGTTAACACCGGCGTTGATATAATTGCCAGAATAAAGGCGCTGGTTGATAAAAATATTATACGGATTAATTCTTCCATCATATACCTAAACCAAACGGTTAATCGATAAAATTAGCCACAAGGCCGACCCCAAAACCAGTTGAACCGGAATCGATGTGATGGCAATTAATTTAGCCAAAAACAGCTCACGCCGTAATAACCAAAAACCCAGACCTAAGTTTATCAGCGTTACCACAAAACCAAGTCCTGGCAGCATTAACAGCTCGTACCAATTTCCAAAGACGTCAGGCCCAAGATAAATATTGTAATGTAGAATCAAGATACTGTCGCCAATGCGCGGTATATACAAAATCGTCAGCAACCAAATAATGCCATTAAATAAGCCGGCCACTAGACTAACTATGAGGATAAATTTTCGTGCCGTAGCCATGTTGGCTATTCTAACACAGTTCGCTGCTCTGACAATAGTCCAATAAGTATGGTATACTTTGACTCATGATCCACCCGCAGCGAGTAAAAAAGGTGCTTCTGGAAAAACAGCTACTTCCGGAAAAATCCCTTGATGAATATTTAGTCAACGCCAAAAGTAAAGGCGTCAATCTACTGAACTATTTAGTCAGTCAAAACGCCATAACCGAGCAACAATTATACAGCGCCTTAGCCGACGAGTATGGTGTTCAATTTGTTGATCTACGTTCCATCACAATTGGCGAAGAACTAAGAGCGCTTTTGCCGGAAACCCTTGTTCAAACGCACGAAGTGGTGATTTTTCAAAAAGATGAAACGGCCAAAATTATTAAAATTGCCACTACCGATCCGGATGATTTACAAACCATCGATTTTATTCGAAAAAAAACCGGCTATACAATAATGGTTTTTTTGACAACTTCTGACAGTATTGCCAACGTCGTCCGACAATATCACAGCCACATTGCGCAAGAATTTGCGGCGTTTCAACAACCATTATCCGGTGTTAACCAGATTTCTGCCGTTCAAGTGGCCAAAGACATTCCAATCATCAAAATTGTTGATACCGTGCTGGACTATGCGGTTTTTCAAAGTGCCTCTGATATTCATATTGAACCGACCGAACAAAATGTTACTATCCGTTTTAGAATTGACGGCGTGTTGCGTGATGTCATGACTTTGCCAAAATCGGTTCAGCCAGGTTTAATTGCGCGGATTAAGATATTATCTAATCTTAAATTGGATGAACATCGGCTGCCACAGGACGGCCGCATTACAATTAACAGCGACCAATCTAGGGTGGCTATCCGCGTTTCGATTCTGCCGGTTTTTGACGGTGAAAAAGTTGTCATGCGTATTTTGGATGAATCAAAAAATATCTTAACCTTAGAACAACTCGGTTTTAATGAAATTGCGCTGGCGGCAGTAAAGCGTCACATTGCTAAGCCACATGGCATGATTCTAGCCACCGGTCCAACTGGTTCTGGGAAAACCACCACATTATATACTGTCCTCAATATTCTAAATACCCCGGATGTGAATATTTCTACCATTGAAGACCCAATTGAATACCGTATGCCGCGCGTTAATCAAAGCCAAATCAATCCAAAAATCGGTTTCAGTTTTGCGGTTGGCTTACGTTCACTGCTGCGGCAAGATCCAAATATCATCATGGTTGGAGAAATCCGCGATCGGGAGACCGCAGAAATTGCCGCTCATTCTGCTATGACCGGTCACTTAGTACTTTCTACCATTCATACTAATGATTCGGTCAGTACGGTTTTTCGCTTGAGTGAAATGGATGTACCAAATTTTTTAATCGCTTCGACCGTCAATTTAGTAATTGCTCAACGCTTAGTTCGTAAAATTTGCCCTTTCTGCGTTACGCATTATCACTTGTCTAAAACCACGATTGATGAAATTAGTAAACAATTTAACCTCGAGCAAATCTTAGATGGCTTTAAAAAATTGGGCGAAGATATTGCATCCGGTGATGATTTAGCGGAACTTAATTTTTTTCGTGGAGCCGGTTGTCGCAAATGTTTTGATACTGGCTATAAAGGTCGGGTTGGTGTTTATGAAATTTTTGAAATGACAGCCGACGCTAGTCAAGTAGTTTTACATGGTGGCAGTAAAGCCGAATTATTCACGCAAGCCGTAAAGGATGGTATGATAACCATGGTGCAAGACGCGTTTGTGAAAGCAAAACGCGGCGCTACAACTATTGAAGAAATTATACGTGTCACAAAAGATTAAACCGATAAAGTCACATTGGCAATTTACAACGCGCTCTGTACCGGCGGTAGAACGCTTAATGTTCGTGCAAAATCTTTCTTTGATGATCAAAACTGGTTTTTCTATGGGTGAGGCTTTGCAAACTCTCGCCGAACAAACCAGTGATCGAATGTTGCGGACAATTATTCAAACTTTACATCAGGATGTTATTAAAGGCATATCGTTTGCGGCAGCACTACAAAAACATCCAGCAACGTTTGATGAGTTGTTTGTGAATATGGTGGCCGCCGGAGAGACCAGCGGTAATTTGGAAAAAACCCTCACCCAACTACACAAACAAATGAAAAAATCATATGCGTTGAAAAGAAAAATTCGTAATGCCATGATTTATCCCATATTAATATTATCGTTCATGTCGGTGGTTGGAGTAGGTATGTTCATCTTTGTGATACCGAAAATTATCGATTTATATACCAGCAGCGGTTATACTTTACCTCTCCCCACGCGCATTCTGATCGCCGTCAGCAACTTCGTCAGTGATAATTTACTACTATTGGCCAGTGGCGTCGCAGCCTTACTGCTAGGTGGCTTTATCACGCTGCGTACCGAGGCGGGTAAAATTATTTGGCATCGAATATTGCTGCGATTGCCAGTTTTTGGTCGAATTATTAAAAAAGTAAACATTGCCCAGTTTAGCCGTTTGCTTAATTCGCTAATCGTGACTGATATTCCAATTGTAACTGGTTTGCAAATTATTGCTCAAACTGTTGGTAATCGTGCTTATCGAACGCATCTACTAAAAGGCGTGGCGGCATTAAATCGCGGTTCTTCAATTTCGAGTATTCTGATTGAACGCAAAGATTTATATGATCCGGTGGTTGTGCAAATGATTAAAGTCGGCGAAGAAGCCGGCGTACTTGATACCATGACTCAAGAAATCGCCGAATTTTATGAAGAAGAGGTTGATGCCACCTTAAGTAATTTAACGGTTATTATTGAACCTCTATTGATGATAATAATCGGTATTGGTGTTGGTTTCTTAGCCGTCTCTATTATATTACCTATTTATGCCCTGGTTGAGCAAATCTAAGACTGGCGCCAGCTTAATTGAATTCATTGTGGGTTTTTCATTGGTAGTAATTTTTAGTTTAGCCATCTACGGATTGGCTAATAGTGGTTTAAAGCTGATTAATGATGATCAAAACCGTTCCACCGCTTTGGGCCTGGCCAGACAACAGATGGAGCAAATTAAAAATCTGCCTTACGATGATGTTGGCACCGTGAATGGCGTACCAAGTGGAACAATTGAACAAACCCAAACCACCGTATTAAATGGCGTAACGTTTACGATTAGAACCAACATTCAATATATTGACGACACTTTTGATGATGTTGCGCCGCTTGATACATTAAATACTGATTATAAAAAAGTTCGGATTCGGGTAACCTGGGATCAGGGTGATAGCACTACTCCCGTGGCCTTGGTTACAAATATTGTTCCTACCACCATCGAAAGTACAGCGACGGGTGGCACATTGTTTATTGAAGTATTTGACCCGACAACCGACCCAGTTGAACCGGTGAATAATGCCGAAGTAACTATTAACGCCCCAACTCTTAATCCTCCTATTGCCATTACAGATGAAACGGACAACGACGGCCGCTTTATCTTACCAGGTGCCACGCCTGGTATCGAAGCCTACGAAATTACCGTCACAAAACCAGAGTATAGTACCGATCAAACTTATACCCGTGATCTTTTAACAAATCCCAATCCCAACCCGGCTCACTTAAATGTCCTAGCCGGGGAAGTAACGACAGCCTATTTTGAAATATCAAGAAAAGTGAATTTGCTCGGTGTTCATCTGAACAATTATGATACACATGATAATGTGGTTGTCGATTTTCAACTGCATGGAGAAAAAACTATTGGAACAGATGGTGATGGCTTGCCAATATATAAATATAATCAAACGATTACGCCAAATGAAGGCGGCAATGCTGAAATTCATGGTTTGGAACCAGATCTCTATACAATAATTTTTGATGAAGCGGCGATAGGTTATGTTTTAGCCGGAAACGATCATCCTTTGCCTTTTCTAGCTCAGTCGGGATCGGCCGATACAATCGAGTTGTCTTTAGCCCCGTACGAACCGTATACTGCTTTATTGACAATTACCGATCAAACCGAAGCACTGGTACCAAACGCCAGTGTCACACTGACACCGCAAAGTGGTGGTGACAGCATTACACAAGCCACTACGGCATACGGTCAAACTTTTTTTCGAGATTTATCCGCCGATACGTATACTGTTTCCATTTCAGCCTCCGGCTATACAACTTATAATGGAACAGTTATTGTGAATGGTAATGAACAACAAACTCTTTCAATTAACACCGCCAGTTAGATCTGGCTTTACGATTGTTGAGGTAATCACCGCCGTGGCTTTAAGTTCGATTCTTATGGTTATGATAATTGATTTAATGCTGCAAACTAATCGAGTTCAAATATTTCTATCTGATCAATCAACTGCTATCTCCACGGCTGATGAGACCTTAAATTTATTTAGTAAGGAACTGCGCGAGACGACCGATGGGGCTGATGGTGCCTACGCAATGGCGGAAGCCACCACAACTAGCTTAGCTTTTTATTCGGACATTGATGAGGATTCGTTCACAGAATATTTACGCTACGAATTAGTTGGCACGGACATTCAAAAAACGCTCATTGAACCAACCGGCTCACCCGCCCAGTATCTACCGCAAAATGGCGTTACCACCACTGTGGCTTTTTCTATTGTCAATGTCAGTTTTAGCGGCAATCCGTTATTTAGCTATTATGACACTAATAATGTACAATTAGGCGAACCCATTTCTTTAAGTGATACAACGATGGTGAAAATACATTTAGATGTGAATGTAAATCCTAATCAAATTCCTGACACACACACTAGTGAAACTATTGTGCAATTACGCAATCTCAATGATAATTTATGAAACAGCGTAGGGGTAGTATTTTAGTCACCTTAATAATATTTGGTGGAGTTACCATCATGGCACTGGGAGCAATTGCCAGTTTGCTGGTATCTGAACACATGGTTATTCAACGGTCGATTAGTTCGGAACAAGCGCTGCAAATTGCTGAAGGCGGCATTAATTATTATCGTTGGGTATTGGCACATGATCCAACCAATTATGATGGTGTTAGTGCAGATTTTTATTCGGCTGGTGGTGATAATCTTGGGCATTATACCGTAACGGTTGAACCACCTAGTAACGGTTCCAGTATTATTACACTTACTGCTACGGGCTGGACCCAAAGCTACCCCAATTTACAACGCACCATCCGTGTCCGCTATGGTAAACCTTCTTACGCTGAATTTGCTTTCATGACTAACAGCAATGTTTGGTTTGGCGACACTGAGGCGGTCCACGGCCGCTTACATTCCAACGGTGGGATTCGCATGGACGGAACGGTTGATTCGCTCACCACCTCAATTAAAGAAACATATATCTGCGGACAAGAACATGATTGTGCGGATGAAGAAAAGCCCGGCATTTGGGGTACTGGGCAAGATCCAGCTTTATGGCAGTTCCCAATTGCCGATGCGCTTGATTTTGACGCTGTTACTCTAGATTTCGATGCGATGCAAACTACAGCCGATACTGACGGCGTTTTAATTTCGCATTCGGGCAGTAACGGCACTCATATAGTTTTTAATAGTAACGGCACTTTTAGTGTATATAGAGTTAATAAATTGCAAAATCCGGTTTGGGGTCACGATGGTACAGATTGGACTTATGAATCGAACGATATTAAAACTGAAGTGGCGGATCCGCAACATCAAAACGAACCGCTACCAGCCAGCGGTATTATCTTTGTGGAAGACCAAACCTGGGTATCAGGACAAGTGAATGGACGAGTGACGGTAGCAGCTGCTAATTTACCCGAAGGCACCGGAACTAATTATGATATTATTATTCATGACGATCTAACCTACTATCCCAATCGCACCAGCGGTTCGGTTTTGGGATTAATTGCCCAACAAGATATTCTAGTTCCCTTATATTCACCCAATAACCTAGTGATTGACGCGGCGCTATTAGCCCAAAATGGACACGTTTTCCGCTACTATTATTACCCACCTTATTATCCGGACGACACAATTAAGGATAATATCGAAACTTATGGTACAATTGTAACAAATACGGTCTGGACCTGGAGTTGGGTAAACAGTAGTTACACCATCATTTCTGGTTATGAAACCACTAGCACAAATTACGACCCCAATCTCTATTTTGCTCCACCACCGTATTTTCCCACCCAAGATAATTACACCTTCATTTCGTGGGAAGAAATAAATGATTAGTCATGAAAGCACACCGCGCCGGTCTCGATATAAGTGATCATAAAGTACGCCTAGTTAGTGTCAGTCAACGCTATCGGCGTTTGCGCATACAACTGTTTACCGAGATTGATCTGCCGGCGGGAGCGATTACTAATGGAACTATTATGCGAGAAGATTTGGTAGTGGCTGCCCTGCGAGAATTATTGAAGCATAGTGCGGGCATGCGCTGGCCAGGTCGTGAAGTTTATTTAGGTCTACCAGAACAGCACACTTTTATAACCGCCGTTTGGTTACAAACTTCCGATAAAGAAGAAGTGGCACGTGAGGCCAGGCGCGCCTTACCGTTCGAAGAAAAAGAAATTTATTATGACTATCAATTGCAACGTGGCTTAAAATTAGCCAGCGTGGCCGCCAGTCGTCGTGATGTAGTTGATCAATACCTAAAAGTGGTTGAGTCTGCCAATTTCTCCGTAGTTGGTATACATAGCGAGGCCGAAGCCGTAGCCAAGGCTTTAGTACCAAATACTAATACCAACGAAGGGTATATCATCATAGATTTAGGAACAGCCCGTACAACTGTTGCATTTAATATTTATAACACAGTATTTTTTTCTACCACCTACCCCACTGTACTATCCGCTAAAGGAGTAGCCCAGCAAAACCTTAC
>CAYYTZ010000034.1:0-10588 GCA_964474735.1 uncultured Gammaproteobacteria bacterium
GGCGGTACCAAACGCAATCATGCGCGCTTTTACTACTTCCTTTAACGCTTCGCGTGCGGGCCCAAGATATTCGCGGGGATCAAATTTTTCCGGTTGTTCGGCAAACACTTTACGAATAGCGGCAGTAATAGCAATCCGGCCATCGGTATCAACATTAATTTTACTAACACCATACGGCAGAGTTTGTTGTAATTGAGCAATATCAACTCCTTTACTGTTTGGCATGTGCCCACCAAATTTATTTACCTGTGCCACTAATTCTGGCGGCACTGAAGAAGAGCCGTGCATCACCAACGGTTGATTGGGCATCCGCTGATGAATCGCCTGTAAAACATCGTGCGCTAAAATACATTCACCAGCAAACTTGGTAGCGCCGTGTGATGTACCAATGGCAATAGCTAAAGAATCAACGGGAGCCTGTTTAATAAATTCCACCGCCTGATCCGGATCTGTTAGATGAATTTTTTTAACACCGGCGCCATCCTCTACTCCACCAATAGTTCCTAGTTCGGCTTCTACGGTAACTCCTAACGGTCGAGCAAAATCCAGCACGGCTTTAGTTACGGCTAAATTTTCTTCAAAACTTAAAGCGCGCTTACCAGTGGGATCGAGCGAACCATCAATCATCACGGAAGTAAAACCTAAACCAATAGCAGTTTTTACAATGGCCAAGTCTGCTCCATGATCCAAATGCATGGCCAAGGGAATTTCTGGATGTTCTTCGGCCGCGGCTTGAATAATATTCCGTAAATAGGTCATGCGGGAATACTTTAAGGCTCCGCGCGATACCTGAATGAATACCGGCGATTGGGTTTCTGCCGCGGCATCAATAATGGCTTGCACTTGTTCCATATTGTTGGCATTAAAAGCGCCAACCGCATAATGATTTTGAAACGCGTGATCAAGAATAATTTTTCCAGGCACTAACATAAAGATAGTATGTAATTATTATAATGTCCCCATCTCCCAGGAAGAGAGGTATTTCTTTTGGGCGGCAGTAAGAGTTTCTAAACGTACGCCCATGGTTGCCAGTTTTACCCGCGAAACTTGGTCGTCAATTTGGACTGGTACATTATGTACTTTAGCCGTTAATGTTTTATGATTTTTAATGGCCCATTCGGTAGTTAAAGCTTGCACGGCAAAACTCATATCCATAACTGAAGCCGGATGGCCTTCCGCCGCGGCCAAATTAATTAACCGACCTTCACCCAAAACATGAATGATGCGTCCACTCTTTAGATGATACGCTTCGACAAATTCTCGTACTCGTTCCACAGACTTACTTAAGGCTTTCAGCGCTTTTAGGTTTATTTCCACATTAAAATGGCCAGAATTAGAAATCATTGCGCCGTTTTTCATTACTTTAAAGTGACGCTCATCTAACACATTAATATTGCCAGTCACCGTGCAAAAAACATCACCAATTTTAGCGGCTTCCAGCATCGGCATTACGCGAAAACCATCCATCACTGCTTCCAGCGCCCGAATGGGGTCAATTTCTGTTACCACTACGTTAGCTCCCATACCACGCGCGCGATCGGCTAAACCCCGACCACACCAACCATAGCCTGCCACCACAAAAGTGGAACCGGCCAACAACACATCAGACGCCCGCACAATACCATCAATCGTGGATTGACCGGTACCATAACGGTTATCAAAAAAATGTTTACAAGCGGCATCGTTTACAGCTACCACTGGGAATTTCAACACACCATCAGCTTCCATGGCTTTTAAACGAATCACGCCAGTAGTGGTTTCTTCCATTGAAGCGACAATTTGTGTATGTAATTCTGGATGTTCTTTTAAAATTAAAGTCACCAGGTCGGCACCATCGTCCATAGTAACATTTGGTTTGTGCGCCACAGCCGCTTTTAAATGACGATAATAAGTTTTATTATCTTCACCGGTAATGGCATACACTGGAATATCAAAATGTTTCACCAAAGCGGCAGCAATATCATCTTGAGTGGAAAGCGGATTGGAGGCACATAATACTACATCAGCGCCACCGGCTTTAAGGGTGCGCATTAAATTAGCAGTTTCGGCTGTAACGTGTAAACAACAAGACATGCGCATTCCGCGTAATGGTTTTTGTTTAGTAAAACGTTCTCGAATGGCTTGTAAAACTGGCATGTCGTGATCGGCCCAGGCGATCCGTTGTTTTCCTTTAGCGGCTAACTTAATATCTTTGACGTCGTAATTCATAGCGATACCTGTTGTTTAAAAGTTTGGTAAAATCGTTGTTTAAATTGTTGGCGAGAAAAAGCATGACGTTGCGTACCATACTGTTCAATGGCGTAGGTGGCACAAAGCGCCGCCACTCGACCGGTCAAGGCTGGATCCCAATTATCTAACATGCCCATAATTACACCAGCGCGATACGCATCACCGGCACCTGTTGGGTCTAGTACTCGTTTTGGTTTAGCTACCGGCATAGTTAAGCGTTTTTTGCCGTAATACCAATAAGCCCCTTTACTACCTCTAGTTACAATAATACGCGGTATACGAGCGGTTAGTTTAGGTAAGGTAGTAGCTATTTTTTTTAAGACCAGATCCATTTCGTAATCATTTACAATCAAAGTATCCGCCCCAGCTAACGCCGTACGTAAATGCTGAGCGGTTAACCAAACCAATTGCTGACCAGGGTCAACTATATAACGAACTTTTTTTAATGTATATAATTTAGCCAGCTGCAATAGATCATCTAAATTACCTGCTGCTAACAAACCTATGGCGCCTTTGGTTTTAACCAGTTTTTGAACTTTATGTTTTACGACTGTGGCTTGAATAGCAGAATATTTCATGGCACCAAAATGGAACCCGGCAATTTGGTTATCGTCCAGATCGGTAATAATATGGGCCGTTGGGCAAACATCTGTTTTAACAACCCGTATAGTATCGGTATGAATACCCTGGCGTTTCATCCATTTTCGATAGGACGAAAAATCAGTACCAACTTGGCTAACAACATAAGGTTGTTCACCTAATAAACTTAAACTATAAGCAATATTTCCGGCGGTTCCACCAAAATTAACTGACAGTTTTTCTAAACCAAAACTGACGTTTAATTTATGAATTTTGTCGGGCAAAATGTGGTCAACAAACTTACCGGGGAAATCCATGATCCGGTCATAAGCTACTGATCCAGAAATGAGCACCGGCATGTTAACGCAGTTTTTTGTTAACCGCTTGTTTAAGTGCAGTTACCCGATTGGTTTGTTCCCAAGGTAAGTTCAAATCGTTACGACCAAAATGACCATAAGCCGCAGTTTGACGATAAATTGGCCGACGTAAATTCAAGGCCTGAATAATCATACCCGGACGCAGATCAAATACTTGTTGCACGGCGTCGGCTAAAACTTCATCCGCAATTTTACCGGTACCAAAAGTATCAACCCGCACGGAAAGAGGTTCGGCCATACCAATAGCATAAGCTACCTGAACTTCGGCCCAAGTGGCTAGTTTAGCCGCTACAATATTTTTGGCAATCCAACGCGCGGCATAACTGCCAGTGCGATCCACTTTGCTTGGATCTTTACCAGAGAACGCTCCGCCGCCATGCCGAGCATAACCACCGTAAGTATCGACAATAATTTTACGACCGGTTAAGCCGGTATCCCCTTGCGGACCGCCAATCACAAACCGACCGGTTGGGTTTACATAATATAATGTGTTTTTATCGAGCAACTTGGCTGGAATAACTTTTTTTATGACTTGAGCGATAATTTGTGGTTTAAGGCTTTTGATCTTCAAATTTGGATCATGTTGAGCGGAAATTAATACCGAACGAATCCGCACTGGTTTATCGCCTTCATATTCAACCGTCACCTGACTTTTACCATCCGGGCGCAAACCTTTAATAATATTTTTTTTACGCACATCAGTTAAGCGTCGCGCTAATTTATGCGCCAAGACAATTGGTAACGGCATTAATTCCTTGGTTTCGTTACAAGCATAGCCAAACATTAAACCTTGATCACCGGCTCCTAAGTTGGCTAAATCTTCTTTGGCTACGCCACCTTGTTTATTTTTTTTGAAACTATCTACACCCATGGCAATATCAGTTGACTGTTCTTTGATTGCCACCATTACACCAGAGGTCTCCCAATGAAACCCGTATTCAGAATCGGTATAGCCAATGTCTTTAATTACGGAACGCACTAAATTAGGCACATCAACATAGGATGATGTAGTAATTTCTCCACCTACCACACAGAACCCGTTGGTTAAATAGGTTTCGCAAGCCACGCGGCCTTTGGCATCTTGAGCCAAAATAGCATCGAGCACCGCATCAGAAATTTGATCGGCCATCTTATCTGGATGACCTTCGGTAACCGATTCGGAAGTAAATACTGTACGCATATTGAAATACGTTAATGACTAAGGTGTGCTTAGATTTCGAGCCTAGCAGTAACCTATAAATTTAGGTACGGACCAATAAACTCCAAAGCTAAAAAGCACAAAAGGTAGTATACGAAATACTCAAAATTAGGTCAATTGGGGGTTAACACAAGGGCGCAGCTCTCACTTAACTGGCGCATGTACTAGTTTAAGGCGTGACTCACGGGCACACCTCTCGCTTAACGTATAACTAAGTCGCTCGAGGTGTACCCGTTGCGTTCGCCTTAAACTGTGCGTACTTCATTATTCGAGCGAATAACCCGCTGCATCAACTTTGAAAGTAATCGTCCCCTGCTGATCAGTGCGCAAAATTTGGCTGGTGATGGCTAAACGCTCCAAAGCTGATGCAGCCGGATGTCCATAATCATTATCTTCACCAACTGAAACCACCGCAAATTCTGCCTGGGCGGCTGCTAAATAGCCTGAACTTGAAGATGATGCGCTGCCATGATGCCCGGCTTTGAGAATATCAACGTCTGGCACAAGATTTAATGCCACCAGCTCGGCTTCTACTACCTCAGAAGCATCACCGCTTGTTAGGAACGTTGTCGGCTTTTGACCATCGGTTCGATTAAACGAATATAATAAAATCAACGATGCATCATTAGTTGATAAATCAGCTACGTTCGTGTTGATGAATGGATAGAGCACAGTAATACTTTCGACTGGACTTAAAGTTAACTCGGCATCGGCTCGCAAATAATTTATAATCGTCCCTTGAGCCGTTGCGCGTTTTAATAACTCTGTTTGCAGCGCTCCAGTTGCTGGAACATCAACCAATATTAGTTGTTTGACAGTATAATAATCGAACACAGTTAATAATCCGGTAATATGATCGCTATCAGGGTGAGATAGCATCATCACTTCGATAGTTCTATCCCAAAAAGGCAATACTTCTCCCAATCGCTCTACAACTGTGGCATCTAGTCCGCCATCAATTAATACATCTGTGTCAGTTGACGAACGAATATGGATAGCGTCACCCTGCCCAACGTTGAGAATATCAATAGTAGCTTCGGCTGATATAGCGACTGGGACAGTATTAAAATATTGCCGCTGGGCAAAAGCCGCAAACCCGGTTGCCACTAAAATGCCACAAATAATGGCCGCTCGATACGCCATATAATAAATAGTGAAATTATTCCATAAGCTATTAGCAAGGCTTGATCAGAAAAAACAATATTTTCAACATACGCGTGTGGTAATGAGCTTAACCAAGTTTGAATGTGTAACATTAACCAAGTGAGTTGCCAGAGCAGATAGGCAAATAAACGCGCCACGTTTGGTAATACCAGCGCCAACGCAGTTATCCCGGCTCCGGCAAATAACAGCAAATTGGAAACCGGTAAAACAATAATATTGGCAAAAAAACTGACGGGCGAAAATGTACCAAACTGCCAAGCAATTAAAGGTGCAGTGGGAATAGCCGCCGCTAAACTGGTAGAAATAGTTTCGCGCAAACTGAACCATTCCGGCAGCCACAAAGTAAACTGAGCCACTAATGGTTGAAAATAGATCAGACCAATCGTGGCCAAAAATGACAGTTGAAAACCAAGATCATTCAGTAAAATATACGGATTATACGCAGCCATCAGGGCGGCCACCAACGTTAAGGTGATGTGCGCCCGCCGCGGTCGACCACATAATTGAGCCACCGGAATAATTAAGCCCATTAAACTGGCGCGAATTACCGAAGCCGCCAAGCCGGTCACAATACAAAAGGCTCCCAGCACCACAACCAGTAAAATAAAACGTTGACCTATAGAAAGCCAACGCTTGGTTGTGCGTTCAATCAGCTGCGCCAGCAACATTACGTGCATGCCGGAAACTACTAATATATGAACTGTACCAGTACGCCTAAACAAATCGTTAATATCAACCGGAATATCATCTTGCAAGCCAAGTAACACGCCCTGAATTAAACTGGAAATTGGCTCTGGCCAAAGTTGACGTACTTTTTGTTGAACCACGTTACGTAATTGATAGAGTGGCGAAAATAACCAGTGTCTGGTTTGCCCAATCAGCTCAAGTTGTGGACGATAACATAAGGCATACACCTGATGCCGCGCTAAATATTTAGCATAATCAAATTCTGGGTTTACTTTAGGTTGTTGTAAACGACATTGCACTTGCACCACATCGCCAAAGGAATAACGTGGATACAATGGTCCAATCAACAAAACGTTTCCCGGCCAAACCGGATTATTTACGGTTACTTTTTGTTCAGCGCCAGAAATTTGTATGGGTTTTGTAACAGTAGCTGTAAATGTGACGGTCTGCTCAAAGGGTATGGTCGTTAAACTTGGTTGACTATGTGTAATCCGCCAGCTACCGCCAAAAAAACTGATACTACAAATAACCAAGGCACTCAGCGCTGCCGTAAAACCATAACGCCAGATACAATACGCCCATACCGCGACTAATATTCCCCAAAACTGAGCTAAACCGGCCATAAAACAAACTAAAACCCAAAAAACAATTACCGAGCGATGCAGCACATGGCGGCGTCTTAAACGACTATTATTAACTGACCGATTTACTGAATACACAAAAAAAGCGCCCTAACAAATGATGGCGCTGCTGTAAGACCAGCTTACTCTACTGTAACGGATTTGGCAAGATTACGTGGTTGATCAATATCTCGACCCAAAGTATCGGCAATAAAATAAGCAAATAATTGTAACGGGATAACTGCCAACAACGGTGTTAACATTTCCAAAGTTTTTGGAATATAAATTACATCATCAGCCACCGTTTTAATTTGTTCGTCACCGACTGTGGCAATGGCTAACACTCGCCCGTTACGCGCTTTGACTTCTTGCATGTTGCTCATCATTTTTTCATAAACACTGTCTTGGGGTGCAATCATGATGGATGGAAAATTTTCATCAATTAAAGCAATCGGCCCGTGCTTTAAATCACCGGCACCATAACCTTCGGCATGGAGATAAGAAATTTCTTTTAATTTTAAGGCCCCTTCATAAGCCACGGGGAAATTATACTTACGACCCAGAAAGAAAAAATCACGATAGCCGGAATACTGTTTAGCTAAAACACTGATCGCATCGGCTTGCGCCAAAACGGTTTTTACTTTTTCCGGCAAAGCCAACAATTCTTTGGCAATGCGCTGACCAATCACTACACTCATGCCACGTTGCCGACCGAGAAACAAAGTCACCAGCACTAACACGGTTAATTGCGCAATAAACGCTTTGGTTGAAGCCACGCCAATTTCCGGTCCGGCATGACAATACGCACCGGCATCAACTTCACGGGCAATAGTACTGCCAACCACATTTACAATTCCCAAAACCAAAGCGCCCTTTAACTTGGCTTCCCGCACGGCCGCAATTAAATCGGCAGTTTCGCCACTTTGCGTAACGGCAATCACCACCGTATGTTCATCTATTACCGGTTTGCGATAACGAAATTCGGCGGCCGATTCCACCTCCACCGGAATACCGGCATATTCCTCTATCATATATTCACCCACGGCACCGGCGTATAAAGCCGTACCCATCGCCACAATAATAATTCGATTGGCGCTCTTTAACCGATCGGCATGTTCCAAAAAACCACGCATATGCGCCAAGCCCTCTTCTTGCTTGATGCGACCGCGGAAACTGTTCTTAATCACATCAGGTTGTTCCATGATTTCTTTTAACATGAAATGTTTGTAACCCTGTTTCTGGGCTTGACCAATGTCCCAATCCACCGTATCAATTTTATGATTGACTACTTGAGCTTTGAGATCCTTGATGGAATAGCCTTGCGGAGTCAACACACATATTTCACCCTCTTCTAAATAAACCACTTCCCGTGTATGTTTCATAATGGCGGAAACGTCGGACGCCACAATATATTCTCCTTGGCTGATGATACCTAATATCAACGGACTGCCTAGACGCGCTGCTAAAATTTTCTCCGGTTCCATACTGGAAATTGCCACTACACCATAGGTGCCCACTACTTCATTTAGGGTGGCAATAAAAGCTTCCTCAAAATTCAATGTTTTGTGATGCTCCTCCAGTAAATGAGCCAACACTTCCGTATCGGTGGCGGAATAAAACGTGTGGCCTTGCAACGCTGTTTTGATATCAAAATAATTTTCAATAATGCCGTTATGATTGATATAAATTTCTTCTCGACAATCGTTGTGCGGATGCGCGTTAATATCACTTGGTCGCCCATGGGTAGCCCACCGGATATGCCCAATACCAACCGAGCCTGGTAAATCATATTTTGTTAGCTCGGCTTGCAAGTTACCTAATTTCCCCAATTTCTTTTTACAGGCAATGGTATTTTCTTGAATGACGGCTAAACCAGCCGAATCGTACCCACGGTATTCCATGCGTTTCAGTCCTTCCATTATTATAGGAGTGGCCTGTTGTTTACCGATATAGCCAATAATTCCGCACATAGATCTTTATAGTACAATAAAAAAAATATTAAGCAATATCGTTACTAACTTTGGCCTGAACGGTTGAGCGTAAATAAGCCTCAATAAAGCCATCTAGCTTGCCATCCAACACGGCTTGTGGGTCACTAACTTCAAAATCGGTCCGATGATCCTTGACCATTTTATATGGATGTAGCACATACGACCGAATTTGATTCCCCCACTCAGCTGACGTAAATTCACCACGTAGTTTGAGTTTTTCGGCCTGCTCAGCTTCCAGTTGCAATTTATGTAATTTAGCCCGTAAAATTTTCATGGCGATGATTTTGTTTTGATGTTGCGAACGCTCGTTTTGACACTGTACAACTATATTTGTAGGTAAATGAGTAATGCGCACAGCCGAATCGGTAGTATTAACGCTTTGACCGCCGTGCCCACCAGAACGAAATACATCAATGCGTAAATCTTCATCTTTAATTACAACTGGATTTAATTCCCCCAATTCCGGTAAAACTTCTATCAGCGCAAAAGAGGTTTGCCGTAACGCATCGGCATTAAACGGAGATTGCCGCACTAAACGATGCACGCCGTGTTCACTTTTAAGATAACCATAAGCATAACGTCCAACCACATCCATAACAACAGATTTAATTCCGGCCTCACTCCCGCGCGAAATATCTAAGACCGTGACTTGAAAATGATGTTGCTCACAAAAACGCATAACCATGCGCATTAAAATTTCTGCCCAATCTTGCGCATCCACTCCACCGGCACCGGCATGAATAGCTACCACGGCCGGCGAAGCATCGTATTGGCCGTTAAACAGCAAATGAAATTCCAGCTCAGAAAATTTTTGGTTAACGGCAGCGAACTGTTGTTCCAGGTCAATGGCCATACCGGCATCACCAGCGGTTCGGTTTAACTGAGCTAATTCAATAATACTGTCTAGCTCATGCCGTAAATTTTCCCAAGTGGATATTTCTTCACGTAAATCATTCACTTCTTTACTGACGGTTTGAGCATGTTTAGTATTATTCCAAAAATCCGGTTCAGCCATTTCGGTCTCGAGAGCGTGCTGCTTGGCCTGCATACCACTAACATTAAGTTGCTGACCAATAATATTGATACGTTGCCGCAAATCTTTGGCTGATTCAATAATTTCAGGCATGACAGATACGATACCATAATGATATAATTCAGGCCATGACACGGCTTCGTTGGATTATTTTGGGCTGCAGTGGGTTTCTACTCATTATCATTAGTATTTTTGCTGTGCGCTGGTGGCAGCAGCGCAAAATTGAAGAGGCTGCTCAAACTGCACTAGATGCAGCTGAACAAGCCAATGCGCAACAAGTACAAGACATTCTGGCCAGCCCATTTGAAAAGTTACAATTTTTTTCACGCCTGGCAAACGGGGCAGATTTGTATATTGCTGACATTTCCGATGATTCGACCGGGCGGTTAGAAAACAATGCCGCACCCATCTATAGTAATGTTTTACCGACCAGTCAAACTTGGTACGAGGTAAATAATCAAATGCTGGTACAGCATGTAGGTGCAACCAATACAGAACTTGGTCAGTTACCCACTGCAATTACCATGGCTGATTCTTTGGGCGCCCAAGCTTCATTAGCGGTAGACGCCGCTAACCAATACCTCGCTTGGGTCACCACCGATACCGTCGGCGTTGAATCAATTCATTTATTTACCATCGCCACAAAAACCGATACAACCTTATTTACCGGCGAGCCTCATTTACATTACAGTAATTTAACTTGGTCGCCC
>CAYYTZ010000035.1:0-10375 GCA_964474735.1 uncultured Gammaproteobacteria bacterium
ACCAAAAAATGTTGACCGTGTTACTAAGCAGCTCAAAAAATATACCGATCTAAAAACTTATCAGATTGGTCAAATAAATAAAGGTGAACCTAAAGTATGTTTCGTGTAGCCGTTATTTTATTTCCCGGCACAAACTGTGAAGGCGAAACTCAGCGTTCATTGCGCAATGCTGGTTTAGCCCCAGAATATGTCCGGTGGAATGAGCGTGAACGAATTGCGGAATTTGACGCTTTTGTTTTGCCGGGTGGTTTTGCTTACGAAGACCGCAGTCGGGCTGGTATTATTGCCGCGCAAGATCCGATTATGTTAAAAATTAAAGCCGCGGCACAACAGGGTAAACCGGTGATTGGTATTTGTAACGGCTGCCAAATATTAGTTGAAACTGGTCTAATTCCGGGTTTGCCTAATAATGTATTAGCCGGTGCTGTGGCAATGAACACTCGCGTGAAGTCAGGAGTAATGATTGGTACCGGATTTTATCACGATACAATATATATTAAGAACGTAGCCAGTGCCGGACGCAGTTGTATGACGGTGCGGTTGCCCAAAGATACAATCATTCCCGCTTCTATTGCTAATGGTGAGGGTCGGTTTGTATTTTCCACTGATTTGTTAGCCGAACTGGAACGGCATGAACAAATTTTATTTAAATATTGTACAGCCGATGGTTTAATGTCGAATGAATTTCCTACCACACCCAATGGCGCCGTTTGGGGTACCGCTGGGTTTTGTAATCCGGCCGGTAATGTAGTGGCGTATATGCCGCATCCGGAGCGGTTAGAGCGCGAAGGAGAATCGCTTTTTTCTAATTTGCGTCTGTGGTTAGAGCGTCCGCCAAAATATAAACCATATGAATTAAAATGGAAACCGCAACAAACGGTAGTTGGAACGTATCAACCAGTGGGGAATTGCCTGCAATTTTATGTTAGTTTAATTATTACCGATAACGCGGCGGCCACAATTGAATTAGCTTTACAGCAAAAAGGGTTTCAAGTTAAGGTGGCGCGAAAAACTCATTGGGAAGTGTGGCACAATCCAGCTACCAACGTAGAACAACTTAAGCAAGTATTAGTGCAGAGTGGTGAGTTATTAAATACGAATAAAGAAATCTACAATCATACGCGTAACGGTAATGGCGAAACGATTTCGTTTTTGGTGCAAGATAACCAAGATTTTGAGGGTCGCGCTGTTACCCAAAAACTGAAACATCGTTTTGGTTTAGAAGAAATAGAAAATATTCGCAAAGGCCTGGTGTGGGAAATTACTATTCCAGCCAAAGATCAAGCTGAACGCATGGCCATAGCCACTAAAATTTTGCAAACACATATATTATTTAATCCTTATGCGCAGGAGTGTAGTATAATTGCTTGAGTGGGACCTTGAGGCGACTGCGCCTGTACACATCTCTGCAGCTTAATTGTTGTGATGATATGAATTTGGTTGACAGCACGGTCGCTTATGTTAGTGTTACCCCATGAAAAAAGTCGTTATTATTTCAAGTATTATTATTCTATTGGGCGGTCTAGCTGCAGTTGGTTATTGGTATTGGCAAAGTCAACCAGAAAAAATATTACCATTGCAGCAAGTAGTGGTAGATGTATCATCTAAAACTGATATATTTAGTGAGACTTTTTGTGTGAATCAATACGTGCGAGCAGAGCAAGCTAAGCAGGTTTATATTCCATCGGATCCTCAAATTACTGAGTATTTGGAAGCATGGAATCAATTATTGCTAAAAAATTTTAGTAAAGACCTGATTGATAAATATTTTTATATCTCTAATGCGGAAATTATTGATGTACCTAATAAAGATATTAGTTCTGAAAAATATTTCGAAGTCCACTATTACATAGTGGATGAATGGCTAACCCTACAGGATAGAGCAGGTTTTGCTATTAAGTATAAAAATGAAGAGCAAATAGCCGCTGAAGATATATATAATTACTATGCAAATTATAAAATAGATATCCCCTGGCAATATAGTTTGGTGGAGATGGTAACGCATAATAGCGGGGGGAGTAGTTTATCTGACGTTATAGTTAATTTACAGTCTGGTTTAGTTATCCAGCCATGTAAAGAAATTATCGAAATTGCAGAATCTGCTTGCCCAGATCTTATTAGTAAAAATTTCAGTGATCATCCAGGCGCATTTCTGTCTTTTAATGGGGAAAAAAATAGAAAGAAAAATCAATGTGGATATGGCTCTGTTAATGTGTGGACAAAAGAGGTTAGTTGTACTAATTCACCGTGTGTTATTAACTAATTGAGTGATATGAAAAGACTAAACATAGGGTTATTCATTTTTGTCTGCACCTTTGCTCTTCCAACTTTAGCTCAAGATACTACACAAATAGAACTCACCCAACAACAGCAAACGGTTTATCGCCAACTACAAACCAAGGCGAGTAACCTTTCGGTGAGTTGGGATAAACAGGATGCAGTGCCTAAGTGGGTTCGTATGACGAACCTGGATATCAATTGGCGCAGCGCAGACTACACAGAAAGGGCGTACCAGCTTTTGGAAGCGTTTGGATCACTCTACAAAATAGAGGAGCCGAACCAGAAGTTAAATCTGAAAAAAATAAAACAAGATGATCAAGGCATGACGCATATTACATTGCAGCAAGAATATCAAGGTATTCCTGTGTATGCTGGTCAGCTACAGTTTCACTTTAGAGCGAACGGTAGTATAGCTTCCATCGGTGGCAATATAATTTCTAGTAATCCTAAAATCAGCTCCAAACCAACTCTCACCCCGCAACAAGCTAAACAAATTGCAGAGAAGACAGTACGTAGTCAATTTAATCTAACAGAAGAACAGGCCAGTAAACTGCAGTTGCAATCAACCGAATCTGAACTCTATTTTTATAACTACGGAGTATTTTCTAAACACAGTGCGGATACATACTTAGTATGGACCTTTTCGGTCTATTCCGAAACGGCTCAGGTGAACCAGTTGTTCTATATCAACGCCCACGACGGATCTGTCGTAAATTCAATCAATAATATCCAAACGTCTAAAGATATAGATACATTAGTGCTCGCGGACTGTGCAGATTCCATAGGCACTTCGACCTATGACGAAACGAGCAGCGCTGAAATTGATACAGTAGACGGCGCCAGTACTGATGCACAGGCTTGGGAAGTGAATGGTTATGCAGGGTTAGTGTATGATTATTATTATGATACGTTTAGTAGAGATAGTTATAATGATACCAATTCGAATGACTCCGCAGACGGTGGTGCCACGCTATGGAGTTATACGCATTATGAGGTTGATGGAAACAACGATGGAGTTTGCGAGCAGTCTGAGGACGCAGCTTGGTATCCTATAGAAAAAATAATGCGTTACGGAGAGGATTATATTACCTTAGATGTCACTGGACATGAATTAACACATGCAGTAATTCAATATTCCGTTGGCACAAGTGATGATGATACTCTAACTTACGAAGATGAATCTGGTGCATTAAATGAATCATACGCTGATGTTTTTGGAGAGTTTATTGAATTTGAAAATGGCGGCGGCGATTGGCTACATCGAGAAGATTATGTCGACGGCGCTAATAGAAGTCTGGAAAATCCAGATCTTTACGGACAACCAGATCATTGGTCTGGTTATGTTGGAGGAGGTGATGTTCACATAAACAGTGGTATTCCCAATAAAGCAGCTTATCTTTTAACGGAAGGTGGTGAACATCATAGTGTGACTGTCAGCGGTATTGGTACAGAGGCGGTTGAGCAAATCTATTACCGTGTTTTGACCCAAGATTATCTCAACATTGCTTCAGATTTTTCCGATGCCTACCAGGCAACATTACAATCCTGTATAGATTTATACGAATCTGATCCAGTCACGTATCCGTTTTCTTATTGCGAATCGGTCTATGATGCCTTTACCGCCGTTGGAATTGATACCGGAACGTCATATATAAATGTTGTTGCAACTGCCATCCCAGAATCTGGCTACGCCCCACTCACCGTAGATTTCGATGGAGCCGATTCTATCTCTTTAGGTGGCACCATTACAGATTACGAGTGGGACTTGGATAGCTCAGTGGATAGCGATAGTAATGGTAGTGTTGTGGATGATGTAGATAATACCGGCCCGTTGGCATCATCAATCTACAGTGACCCAAAAACACTTAACGTTCGCCTCACTATCACGGATAATACCGGTAACTCTAGCTATCAAAGCACAACGATTACCGTGAATGATCCACTTGAACCCACTTTTTCAATAAGCGGAGATGGTGTAACATCTCCGGCCGCAGTAAGTTTTGATGCCTCAGGTACAGTAATATATTCTGGCGCGATCACAAATTATACCTGGAACTTTGGTGATGGCACTACCGCGAGTAGTGGTACCACTGCAACTACTAACCATAACTATACCAGTGATGGGTATTATACAGTTACCTTAACCATCACAACGGATACGGGTTATAGTGAGACGTACTCACATATGGTTTATGTTGGTTCGGGCGACCCAGAAATTTCCGGAACACTATCCAATGATACATGGTCAGTCACCGGCGGCACATATGTTATTGACGGTCTTGTCACAATCGCTGACGGCGCAACCTTAACAATTGAACCTGGCACAGTCATAAAATTTTCATCTGATACTGGTAAAATTATTGTCTATGGGAATCTAGTCGCGCAAGGCACTAGTAGCGAGTCAATTATTTTTACTTCCTATTATGATGATAGTTATGGGGGTGATACCAATGGCGATGGCAGCGCTACCTCAGCTGGCAGTGGTGACTGGAAGTGTATTGAATTTATGGAGAATAGTGGTGGCACATTGTCATATACTGTTGTACAGAATGGTGGATACTATAATTCTACTTCACCTGATCCAATGATTAGTATCAGTTCCAGCGATGTTACTATTAAAAATAGTTACATCTCCGCTAGCGAGCACAATAATATTGAAGTGGTTGATGGCTCACCCGCAATTTCTTTCAATACCATCACTAGTGCAGATAATTCTAAAAGCGGTATCAATGTCGAGTCAGGCTCACCACTGATTGAGAATAATACCTTCACAGATAATGCCTATGGTATTACTGTACCTGATAACAGCGCTTCGCCAGTGATCGTTGATAATATATTTACCAGTAATACCTTTCCCATTTATCTTGAAGCTGTGCATGCCGATACAGAACTTTCTGGTAATACTGGCAGTAGTAATGTGTATAACGGTATTTTTCTATCCGGTCAAACCTACGGGGATGTTACTTTAACTCCAAACAATGACCTTGTGTACATCAATGATGAGTTTGCAGTTGGCTCTGGTGATACGGCAATAGTTCCGGAGTTGAAAGCGCTTTAACTGCTATTCGCGCTGCTACACCACATCGTTAATGACCATAAAATTAATATTCAAACATTATGATCGATCGCGAACGTATCAAACAACAACTAAATAATTGTCTAACCGAAACACATTTTGAGCGGCTCGGCAAAAAATACAACGGCAAGGTACGTGATACCTACGATGCCGGCGACCGTCTAATTTTAATTACCACTGATCGGCAATCCGCTTTTGACCGGATTCTAGCTGCTATTCCATTTAAAGGGCAGGTGCTCAACCAGGTATCATTATTTTGGTTTGACCAGACTAAAGATATTGTACCTAATCATGTGTTAGCGTCACCGGACCCCAATGTTTTAATTGCCAAAAAATGCACCGTGTTTCCAATTGAGTTTGTCGTGCGCGGTTATTTGAGTGGGGTTACCGTTACTGCTGCTTGGACGGCTTATAATAAAGGTGAACGGGAATTTTGTGGAAATCATTTACCGGATGGTATGAAAAAAAACCAAGCTTTTGCCGAACCGATTATTACGCCAACCACTAAAAGTGATACCCATGATGAAAAAATTTCCGCTGCCGAAGTGGTACAGAAAGGGTTGATGACACAAACTCAGTGGGATACTTGTGCTAAATATACCTTAGCCTTGTTTAAACGCGGACAGGAAATTGCGCAACAGCATGGTTTAATTTTAGTCGATACAAAATATGAATTTGGCCAACTGCCCGACGGTACAATAATCGTAGTTGATGAAATACACACGCCAGATTCGTCCCGCTATTGGATAGCTAAAAGTTACGCCGAGAAATTTTCGCGCAATGAAGAACCAGAAAATATTGATAAAGAATTTTTGCGGCTCTGGTTCAGGAATCACTGTGATCCCTATAAAGATAAAGAAATACCAGCCGCTCCAGCAGAATTGGTGGTGGAATTGGCCGCGCGCTACATTCAACTTTATGAAATGATCACCGGCCGCGAATTTGTTTACCCAACTACCGGTCAAGCCACTGCGAAACGTATAGATCAAGCCCTTAAGTAGTATCATGCCAACCGGTTCACCTAAACAAAAGGTCGAAGAATTGCTTGGACGGCGCGATGCCATAAAAGGTGAAATTAAGCGAGCTCAAGCCGAGTACGAAAAATTCTCCGCGCAAAATTTATCAGTCGAAGTTCGTGAAGCCAAGGCGGATATTGCTCGTCTGCAACAACGCCTTCAGCAAATAGAGACAGCATTAGCCAAACTCAAAAAGTATTGGTAGATATAACCAGTCGTTAATATACCACTTGGGGTGCTGCCTCGAACGACTTAGTTATACGTTAAGTGAGAGGTAGTACCCCAAGTGAACTTGTTGCAGTAACGTAAAATTAATAGTATACTATGGGTAATGAAGTTAGATTCTTTATATGCGCTTTCGCCCATTGATGGACGGTATCGGTCAGAGGTTTCTACTCTGGCTCGTTTTTTTTCTGAAGCTGCCTTAATGCGCTATCGGATACAGGTGGAGGTACGTTATTTAATGGCGTTTTCAGACCAATCGAATATTCCAGAGGTGCGTCGTTTAACCGCAACGGAACGTAAATTATTACAGTCTCTTTACGAAGATTTTTCACCGCGAGCCACTGAACGCATAAAAACTATCGAACAAACTACCAAACACGATGTAAAAGCGGTTGAATATTATATTAAAGAAAAACTTAAACGTACCAGTTTGCGTAAAGTGTTGGAGTTTGTGCATTTTGGCTTAACCAGCGAAGATGTCAATAATTTAGCGTACAGTTTAATGTTGCGCGATGGTGTACAGCAAGTATATATCCCACTCGTTAATCAGCTGATAAAAGAATTAAAACAGCGAGCGCGCCGCTATAAAAATGTTGCCATTCTAAGTTTAACGCATGGTCAACCAGCCACCCCAACCACCCTGGGTAAAGAATTGGCGGTTTTCGCGCTGCGTTTACAGCGTCAACTAATCGTCCTGCGGTCAATTAAATTATTAGGAAAATTCGGTGGAGCTACCGGTAATTGGGCAGCCCTAGCTGTGGCGTATCCAAAAGTAAATTGGTTAGCTTTCTCTCGTCGTTTTGTTGAGCGACTGGGCCTAGAATTCAATCCCATTACTACACAAATTGAGTCACATGACCGTTTAGCCGAAACGTATCAAGCCATTAGCCGTCTAAATGTGATTGTCCGCAATCTCGATCAAGATATGTGGTTCTATATTTCTCGGGGAATTTTTGGGCAAGCTAATATAGCCGGCGAAGTTGGCTCATCGGCCATGCCACATAAAATAAATCCAATTTGGTTCGAAAACAGCGAAGGAAATTGCGGTATCGCCAATGCCTTACTCCATCACTTGGCAGAAAAATTACCATTGTCACGGCTTCAACGTGATCTCACGGACAGTACGGTATTACGTAATCAAGGGCAAGCTATGGCTTACAGTGTATTAGCCACCCAATCAACCTTAAAAGGATTAGCGCGAGTGCAAGCGAACAAAATTCAAGCCACTGCTGAATTAAATGAGCATTGGGAAGTGTTAGCCGAAGCAATTCAAACCGTAATGCGTCGTCTGGGTAAATCAACACCGTATGAACAATTAAAATCCTTGACGCGCGGTCAACAGTTAGATAAAGTCACGCTACATTGTTTTATTGATAGCCTGGATTTACCGGAAACCGACAAGGTGGCTTTAAAAAAACTCACACCAGCCACTTATACCGGCTTATCAAGTAAAATTCCACAATTAATTTAACTAACATTTTCCCCACATGTGCGGAGTAATTGGTCTATTCGGTAAACCCAACAGCAACGTAACGCTAGATTTGTACGATGGCATGATTGCCCTACAACATCGTGGCCATGATGCTTGTGGCATGTTAACGTATGACGGACAATTTCATGTTAAAAAAGGGTTGGGCTTAGTGCGTGACGCCATTCATTATACGGCGATTCAGCGTTTGCGCGGTAGCATGGGACTTGGTTTTATTCGCTATGCTACAGCTGGCGGCATGTCGACCGATGACTCTGCACCGTTCGTGGTGAATGCCCCCTATGGCATTGCTATGGTGTTTAATGGAAATTTGACGAATTTTAATAATTTGAAACAGGAACTGCGTGAGAAAGATTTAGTGAATCTGAATGCTAACAGTGACATAGAGGCGATGCTACATGTTTTTGCGCAAGAATTGACCAAACGCACCCGTGGTCGTTCCTTTATTAATGCCGTTTATAGTACGGTTGGAGCAGTCCATAAAAGATGTAAAGGCGCCTATTCAACCATCGTCACCATTGCCGATCATGGCATGGTAGCTTTCCGTGATGCCAACGCCATTCGTCCGCTTATTATTGGGAAACGTGGTCATGGTAAGAATACTGAATATATTTTTGCCTCGGAATCCGTGATGTTTAACATGTTGGAATTTGAGTATGTTGATGATGTTCGACCCGGTGAAGTTGTTTACATAGACATGCAGCGAAAACTGCATCGTAAAGTTGTTACACCCGGTCAATGGCGACCATGTTTATTTGAATACGTCTATTTTGGTCGACCCGATGCCATTCAAAATAATATCAGCGTCTATAAAGCCCGCTTACACATGGGTGAAAAATTAGCAGAGCGCCTAAAACCATTACAAGCTAAACTAAAAATTGATGTAGTGATACCAGCCCCTTCCACATCGAACACAGCGGCTTTGGCGGTGGCGGAAAGTTTGAATCTTAAATATCGTGAAGGTTTGGTGAAAAATCAGTTTATCGGCCGAACTTTTATTATGGCCGGTAATACTAATCGCCGAAAATCCGTGCGGCGTAAACTTAATCCGCAGATTTTAGAAATTCGTCGGCAAAATGTGCTTTTGGTGGACGATAGTATTGTGCGCGGCAACACTTCGCGTGAAATAATTAAAATGTTACGCGAAGCCGGGGCCAGAAAAGTTTATGTGGCTTCAGCTGCACCACAAGTAGTTTCTCCCTGTTTTTATGGAGTAGACATGCCAACACGTAGAGAATTAGTGGCTAATCAAGTTAAAGGTGGGTCAGTGGAAGGTATTCGTAAATTTATTGGAGCCGATTTTTTGATGTATCAAACGATTGAAGACTTAATTGACGCTGTTCGTATTTCTAAAGGACCGGTGAAAGAATTTTGTACGGCTTGTTGGACCAAACGTTATCCAACCAAAGAGGTCACACCAGAATTAATTGACGCAATTGAGGCCCAGCGCGAAAAAGATAAATCATCAATTCATAGTTAATATTATTTCAATATATGAACATTGTCGTCATCGGCAGCGGTGCGCGTGAGCACGCCATTACTTGGAAGTTGTCCCTACATTCCGGCGTAAAATTGTTTAATTTTGGTCCAACCCGCAACCCTGGAATAAAAGACCTTTGCCAGGAAGTTGGTATTGGAGATGTCACCGACGTGACTACCGTTATGCAATGGTGTAAAGATCGTCAAATTGATGTGGCGTGGATTGGCCCGGAGGCTCCCTTAGCCGCCGGCATTGTTAATGCTATGGAAGCGTTCGGCATCTCTTGTATCGGGCCAACTCAGTTGATGGCCAGATTAGAATCATCCAAAGCTTTTACGCGGCAATTATTGGATAAATATGATATTCATGCGTCACCGATTTATAAAGTGTTTACGGCCATGGACGGTATTGACGATTTTATCCGTTCGCTGCAAGACGGTGTGGTAATTAAACCAGACGGGCTAACTGGCGGGAAAGGTGTTCGGGTGATGGGCGCTCAACTTAAAACTCGTCAGGATGCTTTAAATTATTGCCAAGAGTTATTCAAAAATGGCGCTCCCAGAGTAGTGGTAGAAGAAAAAATGGTTGGCCAAGAATTTTCTTTAATGAGTTTTTCTGATGGTAAACATTTAATGCATATGCCAGCCGTGCAAGATCATAAACGGGCCTTAAACGGCGATGAAGGTTTGAACACCGGCGGCATGGGTTCATATACTGATGCTAATCATTCGTTGCCATTTTTGACCAATACAGACATTGTGGCAGCCCACTCCATCAACGAACAAACCATGCAGGCTATTCAAGCCGAG
>CAYYTZ010000036.1:0-9503 GCA_964474735.1 uncultured Gammaproteobacteria bacterium
CCCAAGTGCAACTACCATCATCGTGATAATAGTGTCCAACAATGCCGGATTTTGTTGTAAGCTTAGCTTTAATAATATAACTACCGTAGTCTTTTAAATAAGCTAAACGAAGATGTAGTTGACCATTTTTACGATTAATTTTACCGGTAGCATCCAAACGATCCGCTGTATCATCAGAAAAAAACACCGCTGCATTAGAAACCTTGCCACTTTTTTTTACTTTAATCAATCGAACTATAATTGTGCCATCCTGTGAGATATCACCATCGCAGTTATCATAGGTGTCATCCCAAGTGCCTTCATAACGTCCTTCCCATTTTGTTGGATTGAGCGCCGCTGCAGTCTGCGGTAATAATCCCGCTGCCACAATACTTAGCGATGCTAGGATACTCGTCCAGCGCATAGTTGAGTTCATACATTTTTTATTAATTATTTATATTATTCGCCAATCAATTGTACAGCGTCAATTTCTGACCATTCAGTAGTTAGATCACCAGTATCGAATGTGAGTTTAACTCCATTAACTTTGTAACTAGTTTTAGCAAAGCCAACTTGTAAATATTTAAGACCGTCAGTGGCATCTGTTCCTGACCAAACCTTATAATATGCTCCAGCAGTATCCTTTAATTCGATTTTGGTTAGCGTGCCATTACCATAACTTTCACGCACGCGTACGCCAATTGCATTAACGGCCTTGGCGTAGGTTAGTTCGAGTGTTTCTAAACCACCAGCACTTTCATAAGGTGCCCAAGCGTTACCATCATCACCAAATTCTGTGACGTTTGGTTTGCCCGTAGCTTGATTAGCCGACCAACTATCAGATCCGTATTCACTGGAAGCGGTGGCGGTAGTAGCCCACTGACCATTAGTGTCGGCTAAAATGGCGGAATCGGTTGCACTATCATCAAACGTGACAGTGGTTGTATCAGCGGTGTTAGTATCATTTATACTGGCAGTATTTGTGGTTTTATTTGTGTTTGTGACATTTGTTGGTGCAGGGTTGGTGGTTGGACTGGAGCAACCAGCTCCCAACATCACTAAAGCTGCCATAGCAACTAATGATGTGGTAATAAATTTATTTTTCATATTTCTCCTCATGATGAATATTAAGTGATTACTTTAAAACGTCTGGTACAACATTGGACTATTCTACCGTTATGGTTTCAACTGAGCTGGACTTAACTTTACCGGCCGTATGGTATTTTACTTTGTAAGAGGCTGATTGGCGGGCAGTGAATTCAACCTCATAGCGTCCGGCTTTATTAGTTTTGGTCGATTTCCATTTAGTGAAAGTAGATTCTCCTTCGACTTTGCGCCAGACTTCGATGGATTTATTTTGTCGTCCACTTTTTAACCATCCAAACAAGTTAGCGGTGGCACCTTTTTTTAATGATGTTTTATTGGCCGCTAAACTGATGGGCAGTTGTTCTTGAACTGTAATAGACTTTGTCACACTGTTGCTATTAGCCGTTGGCGCAACTACCGCAGCGGCAAACGTGACATTAATATCAATATAGGCGCCGCCAGCTATCTCGGTAATACTCATGGAAGCCTGGTCGTTACCATTAAATACAGCCAGATCTTGAATGGTCAACTCTTTGCCATTCATTTCACTTAATAAATCAATAATACCTTGGGGCATGAACATATGGAAAAAACCAGTTTCGCCGACTGGACCGGTCAAGGAAAAACCAAAGGCCACGTTGTCTTGTGTCGGCGGAATTAATTCCCAGTCCTGCACGTTGGTAGACATCCAGGCGCCTGTCATTTCGACCGGTGGACCATCTTCACCTTCGGCTACCGGTGGTACGACTGCAATAATTGCGGCATTGTCTGGTCCATCGCTTAGTTGTTTTAATCCAGTGCCAGTAAATATCACTGTAACCGTTCCGGCTGTGGCATCGTAAACCCAAGGCTGGTCCACGGCAATATCTGCACCGGGTGTAATAACGACTGCCGGCGCTTCATCAACCGAAAGCACCGCCGTATATTCCATGTCGCTATCAAGCAGCCAACCTACCATACCAACGCCAGTGGGAGCACCACTGAGCATGTCGGTAATATCCATTTGCGGTTCCGGCGAAATGCTGACCACATCTACAGTGAGGGCTGAACTTGGGTGCGCAAACAACACTAAAGCCAAGGCTAGGTTTCCCGCGATGGTAGTTGCAATTGTGCGTAATTTCATACTAATCATAAATAGTATTTTTTAATTTTAACTTTTAAACGTTCTGATTGTGAAATGGCATACTCGGCTTTGTCACTAGCGCGTTTTGGCGTAAAGACGACCTTATAATGAGCAGTAGCTGAAACCAGCACCGAAATATTAGTTTTGCCCTGGGCATTAGTTTCAATAGTTTTTAAGGTTTTCCATTTTCCATCAAGATATTTGCGCATGATAGTAACTTTACGATGTTTCAGTTTCTTTTCTGTAGTAGCGTCTTTTAAGGTCAAGTTAAGCTTGGCCCGCTGACCTTGATTTACTCTGCTGGTTTTGGTTTGTAGCGTAACGGCGGCGTACGATTTCATCTCGTAGAGACCGCGGGTATTTCCGGCGGTTAAGCCGTCGAATAGTAGTACTTTAAATGTTTCGCCCCGTTTGCCGGTATAATAAACGCTCCAATTATTTCCGTCGTCACTGGATTTAAAAACAATGCCTTTAAGAGAGCTATTTTGAACTGCCGAAAGATACAGGGTGGCCGGTTGAGTAGAAGTTTGCAATGTCATGGCATTGAATTCGTAGAAGTCGTTATCAACCGTAATGCCGGTGTCGATCTGTTCCCACGTTTCACCATCATCAATTGATCGATAAAAGCCCATACCAGTGTCACTTGGCCAAGTAGTAGCTAAAGCATAAATAGTACTAGGTTGTTCTGGGTTGATTAGGATAGAACGATATTCATAATTGTCTGGAGCAGTTAATTTTGTCCAGGCGATGCCATCGTATTTATAGATTCCACCAACCGTAGAGTGTGCGCCAACAAAAATATCACCAGCGGCAGCCACGGCAATAGCATAGGCAGCGCCATCGGTTGGGAAGTTTAAACTTTGCCAAGTTGCACCATTATCGCTACTAGTTATCACTCCACCGGTTTGCGCACCAGCCGTGGTATTTGGCCCAACGGTTGCGTAAATAACACCATTAGCATCGCTCACAATTTGAAAAACCGCTCCAGTCAGGGCTAAATCAACTTCGGCTTCTAACCAAGTGCTACCGCCATCGGGCGAATAATGTAAAGCCTGAGAAGTGCTTGTTACCACAATATTCGGGTCAGTTGGATTCACCCAAACCGAATCGTAACCACTGCTGGTAAAATTTTCAGTTGGCGATATTGGATATTCCCAAGTTGGTGCCGCATCGGTAAAATTTGTGGTTTTCGCTAAGCCGTTTTGGGTGGCCACCCAAACAATGGCTTTATCGGTGGTTTGAGAAATGGAAGTGACCTCAACTCCGGTAATTCCGGTTACAGAGCTTGTCCAGGTACTGCCGCCATCGGTGCTTTTGGCAAAACCAGGCGCGGTTGTATCGTACATAATCAAATCGTTGGTCGGATCTGGCATGACAATATGATTGTAGTCACCCCGATCAGAAAATTCTGTCCAAGTATCACCATTATCATCAGAATAATTCCAGCCTACATAAATGCGACCAGTGCTATTAAAATTCATATTTCCGCTGTTAGGCGCGTCAGCCAGTGCCGTCCAAGTACTGCCGCCATCACCGGAACGATAAGTTGTACCACCAGTTGAACTGGGTAATAAAAAGATCGCCTCAGTGATAGGATTCACGGCAATTTTTTCTGCTCCAGTAACGCCGTCGGCCGCGATATTAAGATCTATCCAAGTTTCACCTTCATCAGCGCTGCTGTAGACAGTGGAAATTTCAGTTGAGTAGTTATAACAGAGAGCATAAAGTGTGGCGCTGGAACTGGCGAGCGACCAAATCGATTCATCGGCGCACACCGTAGTTGTCGAAAATGTGGCGCCTTCATCTTCACTACGCCTTACGGTATCATCAGTTGCCACAAACAAGGCACTGTGCGTATAAAGCATATCGCCACCAGTGGATTCTATATCTGCCGCCACAGAATAGGTTTCGCCGTGATCAGTACTGATTAATAAATCACTTAATAAAGCAAACACATGACCATTCTCCGGATTCACCTCCACAGCGTGTCCGGCACCATGATCGGCTGAATTGGGTAAACCTTGCCAGGTGGTGCCACCATCTGACGATCGAAAAAAACCATTGGGGGAATAATAAGTGGCGATATAAATATAATTATTATCATTGGGATCAACCGCAATATCCCAAGTATGACTGCCATACAACCCTAAATTTGAGGCAGTGGCGGTTTGTTCAGTGGTGGTAGCGGCCTGGGCATCTGTTATTAAACCAAAGGCGCCAAATAACACCAAAAGCCAGGTGTTACCAAGGATGAGTAATTTGTTTTTCATATATTATTCAACTCGATATTTAAGAATTATTTTTACTTTAGAGCGATTACCAGCCCTGTCTTGTAGCACCATATGCAGATAATAGGTGGTGTTAGTTTGCTCAACCACGTTGCGTAAGGTTGATGCGGTTTGTTTATTTTTTACATTAACTAATTTAGCCCGGGAGAGATTTTTTTTATCGGTGAATTTTACAAAATATTTACTAGCACCACCTGGGTTGTTCCAATCAAGATAGGGAGTCATGGCTTTAGCTTTGACGATCTTGGTGTAAGTTTCTGGATTGATAGTTTTAATTCGTTTCGTTTTGTGTCGAGAAGTATAAATTCTTAATAGGGTTGGAACAGAGGGTTTAGTGGTGTCAATTACAATGGCTTTGTTGGCAGCTAAATTTGTGATTGGTGTGGCGCTGGATAATACATCACCGCTACTATCGGTAATGGTGCCGCTGACACTAATAACCGTTAAGTCCACACTGGTATCGCCAGCCTGAACAGTATAATTGCATGTTCCGCTGGTTTCGGCGGCCACAGAAAATGTACATTGACGATCGGTTTCACCGGTTTCTAGTGTAACAGTTACATCACCAGTGACCGCTTCAGAAAAAGTTACGTCAATATCAATATCAGCGCCGGCTTTATAATACCCATCGGCCACTTCAGACGTAACATTAGTTACGGTAGGGGTTGTATCTATGGCCGTACAACCGGGGTCAACCGCTGCGGTGCCACTGCAAAAACCAGCTTGGTTTATTTCTACGGCCCGAAGGGCTTTTTCTACTTGTTTACAATCATCGGCTGTATATAAATCGTTGCAGGCGGCTAATAGGGCGGTATAAGTTTCGTTAAAATCTGTGGCCGTAGTGTAATAAGTAGATTGCGCGCGGTAGAAAATTGCTTCTTCTTTGGCGCGGCCAATCCCGGTGACAGTACAAGTGTTAAAGGTGCCACCTACGGCAATTAAATAGGCTGCTTTATTTATTACGGAACTATTTATATGAACACCGCCACCATCACTACTCCCGCAATATAAATTTTCGCTGTTATAGCGGTCGGGGTAGGGTACCGAAGCATTTGAATCATTGGTATAGGTATAATCTGTCGGGTCACTCATGCTGCGCGATGCTCCACCGGGTAAATCTTCTCCCATTAACCAATCATTACTACCCGTAACATAATATTCTAGAGCTTCACCAAAGATATCAGAATTGGCTTCATTTAAAGCACCGCTTTCTCCGCTGTAGGTTAAACCAGCGGCAGCACCATTTCCGTCCAGAACGGTAAAATAGTTAACAGCATGGGTGTATTCGTGTCCGGTAATATCAGTTGAAACATAGCCCTCACAATAATGCATAGCGCCAACGCCATCAAAAAAAGCGTTAGGGCAACTAGTGTAATCACTTTCGCTTAAGTAATAGTAATCAATATAAGTTAATCCGGTGGTAGTGGTAGTGGTAGTGGTAGTGGGAAAGGTTGCGCTGCCATCACCCATACCGCCGTGGCCATTAGCACCATCTAGCGTATAGGTTGCTAGGTAATAGTTATAAACACTTCCAAGAGTATCGTATAAATTGTCAGTATCGTTAAGTGACGTTACAAAAAAATTAGGATTTTGTGGGTTTGGCCCGCGCGCCGGTTGACCTTCGGATCTACCGTAAATGTATCCGGTGTAATAGAAATCCGTAGCATCGTAATAACAATCTCCAGTGACAATGCCGTAGGAGCAATCGTAAATTAAACGGTTGATAGCGCTATAAACCCCGGTAATTTGATAAACTAATTCCCCGGTGCTAGCATTGATGAAATAGTATTCATGAAATATTGGCTGGTCTTGAAATAAGTCTACTCGCCACACTAAAACATTTTCATCCGGTTTTAGTTTATTCAGAATGTGCTCGTTAAAAATGTAAAGCGTGGTACTGCGGGTTGAGGCTTCAGGGCGATTCGCAATTTGCTGTGCTGCGCTTACCGCTTCATCGGCCGTTATCGTTGGAACGGTATCCAATGTTACATTTTCTACCAGTTGGCCGGTGGCAAACCGTTCGCCCGATTTTAGGTTAGTGTGAATTTTAATATCACCACCAAATACCGGTACGTCATTGTAAGATTGTTGATAAGTACTGTGTTGCATACCTAAACTTTCAACGGTGGCGCTGGGAGTGGTGGCCGCAGTTTTAGCTAGGAGGACGCCGCTAAGGAATAGATCTATCATTTGTATTTATTTTACAGAATAATTTTTTGTGGTGGCGGTAGTATATTCGTTTATATCGCTGCCAGTTGGTTTCCAGCGTAATTTAAATTTAGAAACAGTCGCTTTTTTAACAGTGAATGTGGCCTTTCCTTGTTTATTGGTTTGGACTTTTTTTAGGCTCTCCCAAGTTCCGTTGGATTTTACCAGGACAGATATTTTTTTATGTTTTAGTTTTTTTTCAGTAGCGGTATCTTTCAAACTAACTCGATAAGTAATTTTACCGTTTAAGCGATGGTGCTTTAACATACTAATAGTAGCGCGAGATTTTATATCAAAAACACCACGATCATTACCCAACATCAAGCCATCAAATAACAAGGTATGAAATGATTCTTGTTTTAAGCCGGTATAGTACAAATTCCAACTAGCCCCGGCATCACTGGATTTATAAATTACGCCATTTAAAGAACTTTGGTCTTGACCAACTAAATAGTAGGTGGTTGGAGTGGTGCTGGTTTGAGCGGTAATTGTATTTAAGTGCTTAATATTTTCTAAGCCAGTAGCAGTTTCACTCCAAGTGGTTCCGGCATCTTCGGTTAAAAACAAACCGCCGGTTGTATCGTCGTCAATCGTCACAAATAGTCGGTTGTCGTCAGTTTGATCTATAGCAATGCTGGTAATTGGTGCGCCGGCTGGTCCGCCAGTTAACGCCGTCCAACCCGAACTGTTATGGCGATAGATGGTAGGAGAACTGGCGTCGCCACCTACACCTACATATAACGTATCGTCCGCTGCTACAGCAATTGCCGTGGCCGGTAAGTTATCGGTAAAATTTAGATCAGTCCATGTTACTCCGCCGTCGCTGCTCATAAATACACCACCGGTATCATCACCAGCTAAATCGTCATAATGATACTCTGTATATAGTGTATTGGCATCAACCCGTGAAGCGACAATACTTTGAACGGTTCCAACATAGTGGGGCGTGTTCGCTCCAACCCAAGTAGTACCACCATCAGTGGTATAGCTCATGGTCGCACTAGCTGCCACAACTACATGATTAGCATCAGCCGGGTCTACCCACACCGAATAAATAGACTGGCCAGCAATTGCCTCAATTGGATATTGCCAAGTTGGAGTTTCGTCAGTAAAGTTTGTTGTTTTTGCCAGTCCGCCATTAGCCGCTATCCATACAGTATCTTTGTCTGCGGATTGAGCAATATCGTAACTGTTAACTGAAGTAATGCCAGTTACTTGATCTGTCCAATTGCTGCCGGAGTCAATACTCTTAGCTACACCAAACACAGTGTTGGTATACAGAATGGTATTGTCAGTTGGATCAACCGCACAAGTATCGGCATAAATTTGAGAGAGCGGGGTATTGGTGTTTATTTGTTGCCAAGTAGGTATAGCAGCCGAAGCGTCATCGGTATATTTTGAACCAACATATAAACGGCTGGTGCTATCAAACATTATACAACCCCCGTTTACAGTTAAGGACGTCCAAGTAGCACCACCATCAAAAGTTTGATAACCAGGATATTCACCAACAATAGAAGTGATGGCTAAATGCAAACTGTTATTTGGATCAGCGGCTACTCGGTAAAATCTGCTATCAGTGGGTACGCCGTGGCTTTTTACATCCAAGTTTGTCCAAATAGCACCACCATCAACACTAGTTAATAGTTCTTCACTATCATTGGTATCTTTTTGCATGACTGCCACATAAGTATCGGTGGTAACCATATCTAAAGAACGGACAGTATAATCTGCCAACATGGTGCTAGTGGTAAAGGTTTTGCCACCATCAGCACTAACTGCTAACTGATTGGTAGAATTGGTAATAGTAACTAATAATCTATTATTGCCAAAGAAAATTTCATTATCTGGAGTTGCTTCACCTAAATTAGTTGTAATATCTTGCCAATTAGCGCCCTGATCTTCACTAAGTAATAAACTATCGCCAACAATGGCAAAAACATCACCTGTGACGTCATCAACAGTTATGTCTTTAGCAACACCGTAATTACTATCACTTGGTAAACCGGCCCAGGTAGCACCGCTATCATTGGAACTAAAAACTCCGCCGGGATTATTTGTGACGATGTAAACATTAGCACTATTTAATGCATCAACCACAATACTCGATGGTTGTCCACCAAATAATCCAACATTGGTGGCGACCGAAGTGGCTTGGGTTTCAATATCGGTGGCTAAGGTTAGGCTTGGCAAAAAACTACTCATAAACAAACCAAGGCCCAGCAGATAGAGACTAGCGTGGTTTTTCATAGGCTAATTTTAGATAATTTTGTTATTCGCTCCTTAATATACATTAAGTATATTCCTTTTGGTTTTGTTGGGCAATGTATGGTAAAATCGATAGCTAAAAAGACAATGTGTTATACTTGCTCTAAATGAATTAAATATGGATGATGCACAGCTAAAGCAATACTTTTTACAACAACACGATGAAGAACATTTTACGGCGGCCGATGCCAATGATTGGGCGCTATTTTTAGCTGGTTTTATTCTGATGTTAATGACCCGTTAATTTTAGACAATACTTTGAATGAAATAGTGTAGGATTCAAACTGTAGTCGCGCTGTATTCGAATTTAATATATTGGCGCCAGCCCTTACCCTACGGTTTGTCGCGGGGTGGTTGATTTATTTTTTTACTTATTGTAGATGAATCGTAAATTTTTTTATTTTACTCCAAGGTCCTAAGTATTTAATACCATTTCTGGCTCGCTTGGCTCTAACCTTGACATGGTATTTTTTATTGACCTTTAAATTGTCGATAGTAAACCTGTTGCCATATAGCCAAATCTGATATACTTCCAGGATATGGAGGTATCA
>CAYYTZ010000037.1:0-9477 GCA_964474735.1 uncultured Gammaproteobacteria bacterium
TATACTAGAGCTATGTCAAAGAAAAAAAAGCATCAAGCCAAGGCTAGTCAGCCAGCAGTCGAAAGGATTAATAAAAAACATGAGGAATTTGCCGATTTGTATCGGGCTCAGGACGGGGATGACTCTATTGACATGACAAAATTACAGCGTTCCGGTAAGCGCAATACAAAAATTGGTTGGTTGTTTGGTTTAATTATTGTTTTATCCGGCGTGGCGGCTGTGTTAGGCTATGTTGTGTTTGGAAAAAATCGTTTAGCCGTGGAGCCGGGACAAGTTAATATCGGCATTTCGGCGCTTGATACCATTGCCTCTGGTGACGAATACGCCATTACCTTACACTATACCAATACCAGTCCGGTGGCGATTGAATCAGGTTCAGTAGAAGTGGTCTACCCTGGTGGTTTTTATTTTACGTCGGCTGATCCAATGCCCGATCAAGCCCAAAATCATTGGGATATAAATAATATTCCCAGTGGTGCCGAAGGGACAATTACTATTACTGGACAGATGGTTGGACAAAAAGGTGATAGTAAGGACATTACTGCTTTATTTACCTACAAACCAGCAAATTTTAATTCTGATTTTCAAACTTCTGCTAGCCATACAGTTACATTGGGCGATTCAATATTAAAACTGGATGTCACTTTACCAGAACGTGTCCGCACCGGTGAAGAAGTAAAATATGTTTATACTTTAACCAATACCGCCACCCTGCCTTTGGTAAATGTAAAGGGTTATGTGCAATATCCGGAAGGTTATAATGTTAAAAGTGCCGAACCGGCTGCTCAGCAGAGTAATCATACCTGGATATTTGACCAAATTGATCCCGGAAAAACCGAAACCGTAACGATTACCGGCGAGGTAACGGGTGAAAACGAAAGCACGCAAGAGTTGGTGTTGCAGGTTGGTTTGCAAGAGCCGGATGGTTTCTTTAATTTGCAGACTGAAGATCGGCATTCGATGTATGTTATTAATCCAGAGATGAGCCTAACCTTGACCGGTCCAGCTTCTACGCAGGCCGGTGGTGAGTTGGAATATACCATTGCCTTAGAAAACACTTCAACCATAGATATTTCAGATATTGCCCTGCAATTAGCTTTTACCAGCGGGGTGGTTTCCAGCGAGACAGTTGAACTTGATCAAATTGCCGAACTGGCGGCTGGTGAAAGTAAGCAAGTTACCTATACAACAACCGTGTTAGATGAAGTGCTAAGCTCAGTTAATACCTTAACGGCTACATTAACCGTGTTGAGTGCAAAAGTATCCAATGCCGACGTAACATTCGATCAAACCGCTACGGTGGAAACCGCTTTACAAGGTTCAATCTTAGGTTCGGCTGAAGCGCGTTATTTTTCTGATGACTTAACTAAATTGGGTTCCGGCCCTTTACCACCGACAGTTGAAAAAGCCACTGAATACGTTATCCAGTGGACGGTCTCGGCAGCGGGCAGTGCCATGTCGGGGGTGAATTTTGCCACGACTTTACCGGACGGCGTAGAATTTGTTCGTAGTAGTGATGAACGTATTCAGTATGACGATACCCAGCGTAGTGTAATGTGGGATATAAAAAATCTCACTGCCGGTGAAACAAAAACCACTTCATATAAAATTTCTGTTACCCCGCAAACGTCCGATGTTAATAAATTACTGGTGTTACAAAACGAAACTATTATCACTGCCGTTGATGGCAATAGTAATGCCACGGTTCAATCCCAAATCAATAAGGTCACTTCAAAATTAGAGAGTGATCCGGGCACAACTGATGACGGCGTGGTGGTAAGTGAATAATTTATGTTTCGAGTTCTTGCTACACACGGTCAGGCGCGGCTGGGCGAATTGACGACAAAACATGGGGTTGTTCAAACTCCTTGTTTTATGCCAATTGCTACCCGTGGGTCGGTAAAGTTTTTACGTAATGAAGATTTTGAAAAAATTGGTAACCAAATAATTTTATCTAATGCCTATCATCTATATTTACGCCCAGGTTTAGATGTACTGCGTTCAGTTGGTGGATTACATAAATTAATGAATTGGACAAAACCGCTTTTAACCGATTCCGGCGGTTTTCAGGCATTTAGTTTGGCGAATTTGCGCACAGTAACAGACGATGGTGTTAAATTTAATTCTCACATCGATGGACGCGAATGTTTTTTTACGCCAGAATTGTCTATGGAAATTCAAGCCGCCATCGCCTCAGATATTTGGATGTGTTTTGATTATTTTCCCGGCTATCCAGCTACTGTTCTAGCCACCGAAACAGCGGTTAATTTGACCACTAATTGGGCCAAGCGCTGTTTTAATTGGCATGCCAATTATGTACAACATTCAGCTCTGGGCCAAGCGCTGCAACCACAATTGTTTGCTATTGTGCAAGGTTCGAGTTTCCCAAAATTGCGGCAGGCTAGTGCCGAAGCGCTGACTCAATATGATTTTTCCGGATTTGCTATTGGTGGTTTAGCGGTGGGCGAGCCAGACATGGTTATGTATGAAATGTTGGATGTTACTACGCCATTATTGCCTGCCAACAAACCACGTTATTTAATGGGCGTTGGTCAACCGGAACAAATGCTGGAAGCCATCAAACGCGGTGTTGATATGTTTGACTGTGTTTTGCCAACCCGCAATGCGCGTCACGGCCAAATTTATCTGCATACGGCTAACCATTTGGTTGATGACAAACTTGAACAAGTATTTTATCGTCGCCAAAATATTAGCAGTGCGCAATTTGCTACAGATACTAGCGTGTTAGATTCGTTTTGTGTTTGTACCACCTGTAGCGCAGGATATTCAAAAGCCTATCTGCGTCATTTAATATCCATTGGTGAGCCATCTGGTTTGGCTTTAGCCACAGTCCATAACGTATCATTTTACGTTGATTTGATGAAACAAATTCGGCAACATTTGCATACAAGATGAAAAAATTCACTTTAATATTTTTTGTATTTTTATTGACCGGTTGTGCTGATAATTCATTCACCCTTGATTTATCTAACGTCACTACTGGGGAAACGCCAACTGTCACACCAGCCATTAAGTATGAAAATTGGACCAAGGTTCAATCCGGGGTTGAATTTAAACAAATGCTGATTGGCACTGGGGCTACAACCGAATTGGTTGATATCGTAAAAATTGATCAAACTCAAGCCAAGTTAAATTTAACTCTGGATGAAACTGCACCACAAACTGTCAGTACTTGGGCGAAATCCCTTAACGCCAGTGTAATTGTTAATGGCAGTTATTTTGATGAACAATATAATGTTATCACGCGCACAATAGTAGATGATAAAGCCGAAGGAAAAATATTATCGGGGCCAACTGGTTTGGCGGAATATTCCGTTGCTGACGGTTGGACCATTAACGCCTGGGCTGGAGAAAATTTTACAGCCAGCACTGCGCTGCAATCTTACCCCCTACTACTTAATGACGGTAATATTTTTAGCGGCGGATCAACGGATACGGCCCAGCGAAGCGTTTTAGCTCAAGCTGAAGATGGAACGCTATATATTATTATTGCGGAATATGGGGTGTGGTCATTGCAGGATTTAGCCCAAGCTTTGAATTCTGAAATTGAGCCAAATTTACGTTATGCCTTAAATTTAGACGGCGGAACATCAACGGGTTTGTTTGTTTCTGGTGCGGATGTAACTTTTTTAGATGACTCTTTGCCGGTACCATCTGTACTGTACATTTTGCCACCAAATACATTATAATAAGAGTATGAATCATCAAACGAATCACCATAACTTGCACTATCTGACTAAGTATAAACTAGATACGGCGGTGGCAATAATGTTTATTTTTATTGGTGCTAGTATCGTCAACGTTGTATTTGGCATGTTGTTGTTTCCGGTGTTGACGCGAGTTTGTGCCAATGAACTGTTGTTGGGAGTTGCGCGCATCGGTTACGCTGGAATTGTCACCTTGGCGGTTGGTTTATTTTTAGAGGCTTACAATCTTTATGAACTACATAAACGACACATTGCCGTTATTGTAGCGGTAACAATTATTATGGCAACAGTGGCTGCTTTATTGATTCATTTTGTCGCTCAAGCTTACACCTGTTCTCTATGAAGTCATGACAATTATCAACCCGTATAATATCAGGCAACTATATTTTACCTGGACGGTTATTTTAAATTTTGAATAATCAAATGTTTTTAATTTGGTGGTACACCCAAGGACTTTATACAATTTTACAACGCATGCGGCGCCGTACCAACGGTTTAGTGCGAGCGTTACATTTAAAGAAGCTGATTCATTATTTATTCGTGCCGATGTATGGCTACGCGGATATCTGGAGTCGCTTAATTAGTTTTCCAGTGCGGTTGGTCCAGTTAACACTATTGCTTATATACGCTTTTTTTTATGTGGTGATTGAGGTGATAATAGTACTGTTGTGGTTTTTGTTTCCCCTAGTGGTCATTATTAACATTGTTTATCAGGTATCAGCATTATGTTAGAAACCCGTTTTATTTATTGTCCACATTGTAACGGTTTTAGTTCCAGTATTACGCCAGGTGGTCATAATGTAGTTTGTCCACACTGTGCCGGTAATTTTAGTATGATCATGGAATACGATCAAGATTTTGTAGTTTGGAAAACGTCATACACATCGCTGGCCTTGCAACAACGTCGTTTGCATAAATGGTTTGGTCATGGGATTGATCTGCTTTGCATAATTATTGGGATGGCCGGCATTATTAGTCTTTGGTCAATCCTCACAACTCAACTTACTACCAATCAAGACCCCTGGTTACTGTTAACCGAACAAAGTACGGAGCATTTGATTTTTTGGGCTTCCTTATTTTTTGATGCCTGGCTATTTAGCCGCGTCGAGCAGGCCCTGCAGCGAGTTAAACCAATTAAGGCTCGGCAGCGAATGCGTGGCGTCAAAACCGCCATGTTAACTGATTGGGCGATTGTGCTACCAGTGGTCAAGAAGGTTGGTATTGATGCCAGCGCATCAGTGCACCCTGAAGCTGAACGGTATATTATTACTGCACATTCATTGGCTGAACGTTCTCATCATGCCCAAGTATCGCCGGTGCATTTAATGGCGGCGTTAATACATACCACAGAAGTTACAGCCGTGCTGAATCGTTTAGAAGTGCCGTTATCAGCAATCGAAGAAGCCTTACAGCGCATAATTGAGCGCGAACAAGGTCAAGCGACAGCTCATTTATCTGCTGCGTTGCTGTATTCATATGCACAAGCGAGAGCAGCCAAGCGTCAGTCAATTGGTATACTGGAGTTATTAGTTGGTTGTGTTAGAGCTGATGATTTTTTGCGTGACGTTTTTGATGATCATGGTGTAACAATCACTGAGCTGCAGAATGTAGTGCATTGGGGTAATGTGGTAAACGATTTACTTCAACACGAACAACGTCGTCGCCAGTTGGCTAGTGCCAAACCAAAAACTTCAATGAATATTGCCATGACGGCACGTCCAACTAATCTGTTGGATAGTATTTCACAGGATTTTACTTTACTGGCGCGTAATAATCATTTTTTACCGACAGTTGGTCGGGAGACCGAAGTTACCGAAGCTTTTCGTATTTTGCAAGAAGGTCATACCAGTGTAATGCTGCTGGGCGATCCCGGGGTAGGCAAAAGTACTATTTTAGAAGGTATTGCCGAATTAATGACGGCCGAGGATGTGCCGGAAGCTTTGCAGGATAAGCGCTTAGTTGTAACTGATCCGGGCGCTTTAATCGCTGGAGCCGGTAATATTGGTGGGCTAGAAAGTCGCATGGAAAATATTATTCAGGAAATTGTCCAAGCGGGTAATGTAATTTGGTGTATTGAGGATATTCATACATTGCTGGGCGCTGGTTCGACCGGATCAAGTATTGATATAGGTAAAATTCTAATGAATTACATTTCGCAAGGCTACCTTAAAGTTATTGGAACTTCCACAACCAAAGAATATGAGAAATTAATTGAACCACACGAAGCCTTTAATCGTCGCTTTCAGCAAGTCAAAATAAAAGAATTGGCGCCCCAAGACGCTATATTGGTGTTAGAAGGTCGGGCCCCATTTGTAGAAGGGAAACATGGTGTATTTTTTACTTATCAAGCCTTGGCTGACTGTGTAAACTTAACTGAAAGGTATATCAAGGATCGTCATCTCCCAGCTAAAGCTTTAGATGTAATGATCGAGGCGGCAATTTTAGCGCGTGAACAGGCCGGAAAAGTAACTTTAGTCACAAAAGATCACGTCGCTCAGATTATTGCCGAGAAAACCAATGTGGCTGTTACCAGCATTACAGCCTCGGAAAGCGAAAAACTTTTACATCTGGAAAAATATTTACATGAATGTGTAATTGGCCAAGATGAAGCGATAGTGGCTATTGCCAAAGCTTTACGACGAGCCCGGGAAGACGTGCGTGATTTAACCCGACCAATTGCCTCACTTTTGTTTATGGGTCCAACTGGGGTAGGTAAAACAGAAACTGCTAAAGCGATTGCCAAGGTATATTTTGGTGATGAACAACGAATGATTCGAGTTGATATGAGTGAATATGATACGCCAGAATCCATTGCAAAGTTAATTGGTGTATCCGGTCAGCCAGGAACGCTTACAGCAGCAATTCGGCAAAAACCATTTAGTATTGTGTTGTTGGATGAAATTGAAAAAGCTCATCGAGATATCTTAAATATCTTTTTACAAGTTATGGAAGATGGTCGTTTAACAGACGGTTCCGGCTATACGGCTGACTTCACTAACGCTATGTTGATTGCTACGTCAAATGCGGCAACGGCAGAAATTCAAAAATTATATGATCAAGGGCTGACGCCAGAAAAAATTCAAAATGAATTACTGGAAAACAACTTGTTAAAGCAATGGTTTACACCAGAATTTATAAATCGGTTTGATCATGTGGCGGTGTTTACCCCGCTCACCCCAGAGGAATTATTACAGATTGCGGAATTATTATTAAAAAAGTTGGCAGCGGCTATGCTAGAAAAAGGCCTGACGTTGCGGTGGACACCGGAAGCGGCGGTTGAATTAGTAAAACTTGGTTATCATCCACAGTTTGGTGCTCGACCGTTACGGCGAGTTATTCAAGATCGAGTACAAGATGCTGTGGCGCAACTGTTATTAAGGCAAAAATTATCACGGCGCGATGTAATAGAACTGCAGGCTGGTGGCGCACTTAAGGTCTATAAAGCTGAACAAATATAATGCCGTTTTTTTGGTGGGCGATTGTTATTTTTTGCGTGCTGCTGATAAGTTCAGCGGTGGCTGGCTGGTCGTTTGCGCCCTGGGTACCAATTTGGACAAAAGATTTGCCGCGGGTGTTTGCGTTGGCGAAATTACAACCCAATGAAATATTTTATGATCTGGGCTGTGGTAATGGGAAAACAGTTTTATATGCCGCTCAGCACTATAATGTCACTGCGATTGGTATAGAGATGTCATTACCGCTTTGGCTGGTATGTATTTGGCGACAGCTTTGGCGGCGACAACCACGTGTTAAGTTTATCTTAGGAAATTTGTTTAAACAAGATTTGCGTAAAGCGGATGTAGTTTATGTATTTGGCATGCCGGATAATTTGAAAAAGAAACTACGGGGCAAACTAGAACAAGAACTTAAACCGGGCAGTCGGGTTATTTCATATACATTTAAAATTGTCGGTTGGCAAGAAACCATCAAAGACAAGCCATCACCCAAGGATATGGCAATTTATTTGTATCAGCGTTAGAAAATTATTTAGCTAAGTACCATCCTTCTCTTAACGTATAACTAAGTCGTTCAGGATGGTACTTAGCTATACCATAATTATGCATTAAGTTTGGAACAAGTTCTCGCTCCTATATTTGACTTGTTATGGTGCGGATTCGTTGACGGTAATGCCTTCGGTGCCAAATTCATCATTGTCCGGCAGCTCGGTGGCTGCCACTAGCGGAGTAACTGACGTGGTAACGGAACTAAAATCAATTGTAACTGTGCTTTTTGCAGTGATGGCCTCCAGGGCGCTATCAATTTGTGTCTGTGGAATGTCATACTGACTACTGGTAACTACGGTAAGTGGTTCGGTCATGAACAGAGGTGCATATATTTGCTGATAAATATAAAAGATATACCAACTGGTAGCGCCAAGTGCTAGCACAATAACGGCCTTAGCCCAATGGTTACGTAAATAAAGTTCTATCATTGCCAGTACATATTACCATGTAAGGTAACGGTAATGGAACCGGCATTATCCGTAGCAGTTCCATTGATATCAAAATCGGTTGTGGAAAAATAAGTTGGCTGTTGCATCATGGCATTAATAAATTTAAGATCATTTTCCCAGGGCCCATTAATTGTAACAATCATGGGCATTACTCTAATTCCAGTTGGCAGAGTGGTGGTTGCATTGCCCTCCGCGAGCGCCAATTTTACAGTAACGTTAGTAGTTGTAGCTAGTTCTTCAAGTTTAGTTAAATAGGGCAATGGGTTGTCATTTTCGATAAAAGCCCCTTGGAGTGTAGTTAACTGATCCGATAGATCAGCGGTATGGCTTTGTGCTTTAATTAAACTTTTAATCGCGGAATCGCTGGCAGCCGCTTGAGACAGCACGCCTTGAATTGCTCCGGTGGTTGTTAAAATACGTTGGTTGGCAATAAATATTGTAACCACCGCAGCTACTACACCACACGTTGCTATCACTAGCCAAACAATCAATTTAATTCGTAGTTGTTTCATTGGAAATGGTGGCGTAGGCCGTAAAATTAATTTGATCGCGTTGATTGAAATCATTCAAAGGAAAATTAACATCAGAAAAGCCAGTAATATTTTCTACGGTTTGTTGATATCCCACTAAGGCAGCGCGATCCTTGGCAATGCCTTGCAGGGACAACTTACCATCTATATAACTAAACTGGATGCGATTTAATTGAATAGTCTCATTCGGAGTGTTTTGTAAAACAAGCTGGGCTATCTGTAGTGGCTGACGAAATTGATTATTTATTTCAACTACAGATTTACTGGCAGCGCTAATGGTCCGGACCAATTCCTCTAAGGCCACACGATCTGTTTCGGAAACATTAATTGTGGCTTCTTGGCTAAGATTAGTATACCACATTTGTAATAGGCGATCGGTTGTAATCATGGCGCCGGTTAATACTAAACCGATGCTCAAGACTGTCAAACTAACTTGCCGCACTTGTTCATATAACAAGTGAGTAGCTTGTAAACGTTTCTGTGAATCTGGTAGTAAGTTCAACATAAATTATTTTTGCAGAGCTAAGCCGATTGCCGTGGTAAATACTAAGGGGCGTTCTAAACGTTTGCTGATACGGTTTGGAATAAAATTATTAAGTGGATCGCCCAACTCTATCGGAACTGCAGTTAAGGTTTTAAGCCAATCAACCAGATTTGGGACATAAGCTCCACTTCCACACAAGATTATTTTTTTAAGTTCTGCCATACCACTATAGTGTTCCTGATAGTATTGTTGCAACTGCATGATAACAGCGGTAAGGTTTTG
>CAYYTZ010000038.1:0-9329 GCA_964474735.1 uncultured Gammaproteobacteria bacterium
CTGCCGCTGCCGCTGCCGATTGCGTATAACAAGCATATAGCGCTGCTTGCGATTCGTGCGTACGCAAAGCACTGCCCACCACAATTATACAAGTCGGACAAGTCGCACGCATCTCTGTAGCAAAGCGCTGCAATTCCGTTGCCGCATTAGCACACAACTGCGCACCATTTCCGTTTAAACCATCAACCGACGAAACGGATACAGTCACCGGCTCCGGCGTGCCGCAAGCTAACGGTATTGGAATTTTCGCGATGCTAGAATCAATATTGAGTAATTCTGGACTAATAAACACCAATATCGTATATGACAACAAGGCAATCACTAAACCCAGTACCGCGGATGTAATCATTTCGCGCGCTTCACCAATAGCCGATTCATTGCCGGCGGCAATTATCCAACGGACGCCGCCAATCATAATCAACACCACGGCGATAATGGAAATTAATCCAACCGCAAACTCATAAACCAGTTGAATATATTCCCCAATATTAGTCACAGAGGACGTACCGCCAAATGGTTGCTCAAGACTATATTCATCAGCTGGTCCTGCTACATATTCAAATGACGCGGTAGACTCACCGTAATCATCGGCGCAAGAAGCTTCCGCCAACGATAAACGCGGCAGCAGCATCAGCAGACTGCTTACCATTATTATAAACCTGGCAATTTTAGAACGTTGCCAAAATTTCATCGATGTTTTGTTTGATCGTGGTTTCATCAATTAGTTCAGTAAACAGCCGATCATTAATAAATACCACGTGATTATTAGTGACAGCTAAAGTACCGGCCGTTGCCTGACTTTGGGTAATCTGTCCGGCATAGCCACTGGTTTTAACGCAGTCACGCAACGTTTGGCCGTCCATACCCAGACCCTCAGCCACGGCGATTAAAGCCTCTTCCGAATCATCCGCACGGTTAGATAAAGCCGTTGTAAATTCCCAAAATTTGTTATACTCGTTAGTGCAGTGCGCCACCTCAGCCGCTAACTTATCAGTCTCACCAGTTGGATTATCTTTCCACACAAAAGCCACCTCGTCACCATAAGCTGCGTCTAAATTTGTGATCATGGCTAAATAGTTTGACATGTCACCATCATACAAACTGCCGTAAAAAATTACATAAACTTTAGCGGTATTCTCCCCGAGTAATGGATCGGCTGAAGATACAAACACTTTGGTTTTTTGTTCACTACCTTGTTGATCTTCTGGTACAGTAGTAATTAGCGGATCGTCAATCACGATGCCGGAGTGCGCATTCACCTGGTCGCTGGTTAGTGTATTGACGATGAATAGCTCATTTAACCAGCTGGCTTTAATTAGCCAAACGGCGAGCACTAAAAAAAGTAAAGCAAAAACACTAACGGCTGTAAAAAAATATATTGGAGTTGATTTGGACATAGGTGTGTTTATTTGAGCAAAATACGACGTAAATTACCAGTAACCGCTTCTCGATAGTACAACACATTTCCATCATCACTAACTACCAAGGTTGATGGTGCCTCTAAGTCGGTTGCACCACTGGCATCGGTTGGAGTAGCGATCTTTTCGGTTTGGCCGGTAACCAAATTGACCTTATAAATATCGTGAGCAGTTTCATTTAAGATGGCTGGGGCAATACCACCACCAGTAGCTGGGTCAACTGGTACGGCGCAATAGGCAGCGTCGCCATTGCCAGAAAAAGTACATTTATCAACTGAAGTATTCAAACCGACCGCCCGATTATTATTACCAATTTCATCCCCATATGCATCTACTAGATACAATGAATCATTGTAATTGCTGTTAGCCGAATAAACGCTATAGAGCATTTGTTTTCCATCACTAGTCCAACGGTAATCAAAACCACGGCCATCAACTAAAAATTGTTTAAAATTTTCTCCTTTAAAACCTAAAGGCACTACTCTTTGTCGTTGACCGTCGACATATTCGTACATCACCCCAACCGACTGACCGGATGGTGACCATTGGGCATTAACTGAATCCTGATATTCTCCTAATGGTTCAATGCCAACCGCACCGCTGCCATCAGTGTTGGCCACACCTAACCAACGGTCTTCTTTATTGGTTGGAGTAAATTTGAAGCTAATCTGATTATCGTTCGGAGCAAAATCAAACTCATTCATATCTTTGTTCAAAGTGTACTGTTTGTCTTGCGTAAAATCATATAGTACTTTAAACCCATCTTCCAGCTCCAACACGGCCTTATCAGCTTCGTTTGACCATGTAACATCAATGACGCCAGGAAATTTTTGTTCATCCAACAGTGTCACATTGCCATTTTCATCGATGGTATAGAATTGATCGGTAATTGGATCATAGTATTGTAAATTTTTACCATCTTTACTTAGAGTAACGGCTTCGGCGTCGTTACCATAAATTACTTGCGATAAAGTATTACCGCCATTAGCCACCGCATCAACTTGGGGCAATGTGATATTGGCATTTTCCGGAATTACGCCGTTAAAATTATCGATAATTTGCGGCAACTGACTGACGTTGACTAACTGCCCGTTAATATTTACTTTTTCTTCTCCCGGACCAATGAGCGAACGAAAAAATATCCAATAGATAATAAAACCAATAATTAGCGCTGCCACCAATAAAATAGCGGCTAAGACTAATCGCTTTTGGGTATCGGACAACCCATCAATCCATCGCTGAATTCTTTCGATTAAATTTCTCATGATTTTCTACATTCAATTGTATGACTCGGCACACCGGATATCCAAGATGCAATACTCGTGGCAGAACTCCAATCTACAGTACCTGTAGTAGGCGTGGAGGAAGCACTGTATAGTTGGCAGCCAAAATTGCAGTTCAGACCTTTTTGTTGTAAAGTTGCCAGTGTGCCGGGATATGAATAAATACCTTTGGCGTCCGAAAATACTTCCGACACCAAGGTAGTTTGAGTAATATTTTCTCCACAAAACACGGCAAATTCAACTAATTGACTTGAGTTATAGCTATTAGGATCTTTCCCGGCACCAACTAACGGCATAACAATTTCTTGGTAATACTGACAAAGACAACTATTAAAATCTGCAATTTCAGCAGGATCTCTAAACTTATTAAAACAATAATATACGCGCGTACTACAATCATTCATCTGACAAGTTGCTTCACTATAAGGATTACTTGGCTTGGGAGTACAAACTGGTGAACCATCGCCAGGTGGACAAGCTGCCCCGCGACAGATCTGCGTTGCACCACTCATTTCATATAAGGCCGTATCACCACACGGCGCATCCGAACATTGTAAATTTCCACTACTAGAACTATTGCAACTTAAACCACTAATAGCCGGTGAGGTGGCGTCACACCATTCACGGTTCCAAAAATCCGTATCGGAATTTGGTATGGGAATATTTGCCACAGCAAAATTTTGCACAATTAGTTGTGGATTGATAAACACCAACAAACTATAGGATAACAGAGCGATGACTAAACCAATCACTGCCGATGTAATCATTTCTTTAGCTTCGCCAATGGCTGATTCATTACCAACGGCAATAATCCAACGTGCACCACCAATCATAATTAACACTACGGCAATAATACAAACCAAGCCTACGGCAAATCCATAGACCGTTTGAATATATTGGCCCCAACTGGTAATGGTGGACTGACCACCGAAGGGTTGCTCCAGCTGATAATTTATTTCCGTAACATAAGTAGTAGGCGCCGCAGCACTAACAGTCCGTGGAAACAACGGAAACGTTAAAAGAAGGGTAAGAAAAATTGCTATGCTAGCGCCACGCTTCATGAACAAATTATACAATTTTTTTTGTTAGTTGGCAAGTCCTACATGATAGTTCAATGTCGCAATATTTACAACCAGCGAAATGAATCAACTTTCCAGGTATCCTTAACTTTAACCAGAGTTAACCGAGCAGTTTTATTTTGATAACTTGGATTAGCTTGACCCGCAATAATAGTTTGACGCACACTTACTTCCGCGGTAGCACCGGTAGCATCAGGTGTATAATCGGTTAACGTTGTATTCATTACTTTGCTTTCTATACTATAAAACTCAGTTTGTTTTTGTTCGTCTTTGTTAATAATGCTATCCGCTGTTTTTGACATGGTTTCAGTCATTAACGAGCGGGTTAGTTCAATATTTTCATAATTCGTGTCGGTTGAATATGAACCGAAACGCTCGGAGAAATTATTTATTACCCGGCGCAAAGCACTTTCGTCATCTAAGGCCGGAACAATGGTGTTAGTGGTGGCATCATTTGTAACCACGGCATTTGTATTCGTTGTGACTGCAGTGTTGGTTTGAGTAGTTGTAGTGTTAATATTGGTATTAGTTGATGTGCTATCAACCACTGGCTGGCGCCTTAACACTATTATTAATATTATCAATGCGCCCAGCAAAAGAACTCCAGCTGCAACTACGATAGTGATAAGAATACGTTTATTCATAATACTAATATATCAATAATTAAGACTCTGGCGCTTGATTTTCCGCCGCAAATTCTTTCTTCGAATCTTCTATTTCCAACAACTGTTTTGGGTCCGAAGTAATAATTTGATCTTCGGTATACGAAGCCACCACTTTAATAGCTGCATGGCGTGGGCCGGCAAAAAAAATACCTTCACCAACATTACCTTCCAACAATAAGTATTTCTCACCTTCGGTCAGTAAAAAGGTTTTTTGAATATTATCAATCGCGGCCGAAGACTGCTTCAACAAAATCTGCATGGAAGAGTTCGTCACAATAGCCCGACCATAGGGTGATAATAAGAAATCATTCACGTCCTGGGTAATGGTGGTCACGCCTAAATAATATTTACGACAGCGTTTGCACAAAGCAAAAATAAACTTAGCTGAATCCTCGTTTTGCATTAACCACCACGCCTCATCAATTACCAAAATCCGCCGTTTTAGTTTAGAACGCACCACATTCCAAATATAGTTTACAATCGTGTAAACACCAATGGGGCGCAATTCATCTTCTAAATCACGTACCGAAAAAACTACCAATTGATTTTTCATGTCAATATTGGTTGGACTTTCAAACATACCGGCAAAGGTTCCTTCCGTAAACTTTTTTAAACGCAGCACCAGGTCTTTGCTGCCTTCGAACCCTTCCAAAATCGATTCAAAATCTTTCAAGACCGGAGCCTCCACCTTGGACAAATCGGAATCTGGGGTGATATCTTTTTTAGCATACGTTTCAATCAAGGCTCGATCTAAAATAGAATCTTCCGCCGCAGTAATGCTGCCTAACATAATGCGCAACAATCCTTTAATGGTAATAACCGCTGAACGAATTATATCAGCCGGCCGATCTGCCCCACCAACCGGCCTAGGTAAATCAAATGGATTTATTTTAGCATCAGAATTTAAAGAGATATTTATAAACGTTCCACCCACAGCATCAGATAAATATTTATACTCGTTTTCTGGGTCAATAATCAACACATCGGTTCCCATCATTAAACTACGCAAAACTTCCAATTTAATAGTGAAACTTTTACCGGCACCGGAAGTGGCAAACACCACGGAATTGGCGTTTTGCAGGGCGAACCGGTCAAATAATATTAAACTGTTATTATGACGGTTAATGCCGTATAAAATACCATTATCGCTAGTCAATTCCGCCGAGATGAATGGAAATGATGAGGCGCAGGGCGATGAATTCATGTTAAAGTAAACCTGCAATTCATCATTACCCAGTGGCATGGTGGAATTAAAACCCTGCTCAGCTTGATAAAACACCCGTTTTGCCACAACTAATTTTGCACCAAATTCAGCATCGAGTTTCTCCATTAAATCTTCCAATTCCTTTTCGGTATCGGCATACAAACTAACATACAACGCAAATTGAAAAAATTTCTCTGTGCCTTGGGTTAAACTATCGCGCAACGATTCAATATCTTTTAGCGCGGTTTCTTTTACCGGGTCGCGCGGCGCCCCTTTTTCGGCATCAGAGATTAATTCTGCTTCCAACGCACCAACCTTTTTTTTCAACTGTTTCAAAATAACCGCCGATTTTACCGGATAAAAATACATGGCCACATCCAATGGAATATTGAGGGTAACAATTGGGGCAAACCAACCAACGGCAATATAACGAGGATACGTCACCACAAACATGGTAGAGATAAATCGCCCACCCAAATCAATATGGCGTGGTTTCACCCGAAAAGCCGCCGGGGCAATTAAATCTAAAATTGATCGCACACCTTGTTCGTAGGCTTTAGCGGCTTCTAACATTTCTCGGGCCGCCATGACTTCTTCTTGCCGGTGTTGTCGTTCCAATTCTAACTCTGCCTTATTTTTAGGTTGCAGAGCGCTTTTAGCGGGCGCTTGATTACTTTGGGCGGCGCGTTTTAGATCGATCATGCTTTCATGGATTGTTCAACGCGTAATTGTTCGAGTGGCGGTAAATGCTTGCTCGAACCGCGGGTTGGATTATACATTTGATAGTATAGCTCAATTAGGTGCTGAGTATCCAATTGTGACACCTTTAACCCAATTGAACTTAAACCGCCCGTCACTAAATTTACTCGCCGATCAAGCTCTTTCAGATATTTAGCGTATTTAGCGTCAGCCAGTTTAATTACGCGCCCGGGGAACAAAACTTCTTGCGCGCGCGAAAACCAGTTCTTACGCTTTTTGGAAAATGGTGAATATGGCACAACCACATAAAAACGTTTTTCCATAATATCAGATAACGTCACCAATTCTTCTATATATTGACGATATTCCAACGTTTGAACTTTTAGCAACTCATTTACCTGGTCTTTAGCAATTTTATCCAACGACTCCAAATATTTACGAATATCCAAACGGCGCGATTGGATGACAATTTGAATTTCAAAATCCAAGGTATTAAGAAAACCAACATACCCCTGAATAATAGCCTGTTGTTCGTCTTCACTTTTTAAGGCAAAGTTAATCGAAGAAATTTCTAACACTGCTCGTAATGTGCCGTCTTTTAACACCGCTGTATCATTGCGCAATTCAGCAATATATAAACGAGCTTGCGTCGACGGCGTAACAGTTTTACGTTTATGTTGGGTGGTGGCGGAAGTTGTTTTTACAGCGGCTTTGGCCATATCACTTCGACTCTTTATTAGGTGGCGTAACTTGTGGTGTTTGGGCAGTTTGTTCTTGGCGTAAACGTTCTAGGTCTTCTGGTGAATACTGTCCAGCTGTATCAACAATTAATGATAATTCGGCAAAATGAGCCTTACTAATATCTGGTTTGGGAGTAAATGGTCCATCAGCTTTGTCTGATTTTTTATCTTTACGCGCCATTTTAACCACAACAGTTTGATTGATCTCACGCTGCCATAACGCCAAAGCCGGCCTTTTTAAGGTTTGAATAACACTTAATATAAATTGATGAAATGGTTGACTATTTACTTTTACAAAGGCAAAAACTACACCAATAGCAAATGTAATAGCCGCTAAGATAATAAAAAAAACTGTACTAAATAATGAGTACCAAATAAACATGATACCGGCAGTAGCTAATAGAATAATAAATTGACGAACCGAAATTGGGCCAATAACTTTTGACTCAACTTCGATAAATTGGGGTACGACGTACTGCATTAGTAACGTATTTGCTTATTGAGATCGGTAATGGCGTTGAACTCTTCGATGGTTAACGTTGGGGTACCGCGCTGTAATAAACTGGTTATCAAATCATTCACCGCCTGACCAGTCGCGATGGATTGATTACCTAAGTCCAAATATAACTTATTAACCGGCGACTCTTTAAAAGCTTGAATGCCCTCGGCTTGCTTAGTAACTGATTCTTCAGCTAATAAATCAATTTTATCCTTAATTCGATTGGCCGCTTGCACCGGGTTACTGGATAACCGGCGATATTCCAACAAATCCATAGCGCGCAACTCGTCAATTGGCCCCATTAACATTGATGGTTGTAAACGCACATCATCAACCATGGGCTTCTTGGCTAAACGGGAACGGCGTAATTTTGGTAAGAAAGTTTTTGGAGTGGTTTCTACGCGAACGGTAGTTGCTTCAACTGTTTCTTGTGGACTAGGTTGTGGCTGAGCAGTATTTGTAGTTGCCGGGCGCTCTTGACTAACTTGATTTAAACTTGGCTTGGTTTGAGCTGCAGCGCTGATTTTACTCCCTTTCAACTTAGCCTTGACCTGTCCCACGATTCGCTCAATATCGGCCGCGGCATAATGTTCGTCCACTAAATACTGACTAAATTCCATTACATCGCGCAGACCACGTAAAACCGAAACTAATAGATCCATAAAACGCTTTTCCGCTTCTGGTGTTTCGAAATGCAATTCTAAGGCAGTTACAATAACTTGTGCCTGTTTAAGATAGTCATTCTTAGTTGGAACCACTGAACTGTTTATATCATGCAGATTTATTTCATGTTCATCGGACTCCGAAAAATGATCTGGCCCGGCCGTAGCGGCAATGTTAGGGCCAGTGGTAATAGCATCCGGTTTTTTATAACCATTAACTTTAGTAGCGGTTAACGGTTGCACCGCCGGACGCGGCATCATGCTGTATAATTCATAGTTATCGTAAATGCCGGACTCGGCAAAAATTTCCAGATTGGATTTCATATGACGAATATAATCTTGTTTGAGCTTAGGATCATCTAAGTATACTTTACCATAGATAATCTTCCCGGTCTTGCCAGCTACATCAACGTCGACTTCTTCTTCAATGCCTTCTTGTTTCCAAGAGGATAAACGCAATTGTTCGTATACTTTGAAAATTAATTTCAAACGCTCTTTTTCTTCATCAGCTAAGCGCAGCGCATTCTCGTTCTTTTCAAAAAATTGATCAAAACGTCGTGGCAGATAATCTTCACTCCCCATAAATTCAACATATTCGGAAAACCAAGCTTTAACGGTGGGTGTCGCTTGGCGTACTTGGCGATAAAATGTTTTACTGGTAACTACCTCTTCATTGGTAATCAACGCCTGATATAATTCTTTTTTAAATGGATCACGATCAGAAAAACGCATAATATTAACTAGCCGTTGGCGTAAGCGCTCGGTTAAATATTCTTTAGTGATGTCAATGTCGCCACGGGGAATTTCGTGGTGATCTTGCAGACCAAACAACTCTAACAAATGTCCATGAAATAACGGCACGGTCTGATCGGCTTTAGTATGAGCTGGTAACGTCAACCAACGCGCTTCCCATAACAGGCGATTAATTTCTGCGGTACGGTCTGGATACTCTTGAGCAAAACTGGGATGGATTTGATACCACTGTTCCATAAACGCAATATCTTTGAGCATTTGCGAAATATTAGTATGGACGATCAAATCATGCCAATAGTTAATAATAGCGTCATAGACTTTTTGATT